>NZ_BACW01000172.1:0-4091 GCF_000333315.1 Curtobacterium sp. B8 | reverse complement strand
TTCATCTTCGCGCGGGACTTGCCGAACTGCATGACCTTCGAGCCGCCGCCCTGCGCGTTCGCGAGGAGGAACCAGAACAGGGCGCCGATGATGAGGAACGGCAGGAGGACGCTGAGCAGCGACAGGAACCAGTTCCCCTGCTGCACGCGGTCGGTGTAGCCGTCCGGCAGGTTCGCGGCGTCGACGGCCTTGATGACGTCCTCACCACGCGGGGTCGCGTAGTAGAACTGCTCGGTCGCGCCGTCCTTGAGCTTGAGGTCGACCCGCTGCTCGGTGGAGTTCACGACGACGGAGGAGACCTTGTCGTCGGCGAGCTGCTGCAGGCCCTTCTGGGTGTCGATCTGCTGGGTGCCGGCCTGACTGATGACCGCCCACCCGATCCAGATCCCCACGAGCGCGATCAGGATGTAGATGTACGGCCCGCGGAGGATTCGCTTGAAGTCCATGTGATCCGGGCAGGACGCCCGACACCTTTCTCTGCCGAAGTTGCGTGCAGGTCAGCATACGGCCGCGATTCTGTGGCGAGAATGGGTGTCCTCTGCGGGCGAACTCCACGATCCGCCGGGGTCAGCCGAACGCGCTCAGGAGTACACGTGCGGCGCGAGCACGCCGATGCCGCGCAGGTTGCGGTAGCGCTCGTCGAAGTCGAGGCCGTACCCCACCACGAAAGCATCTGGGATCTCGAAGCCGGCGTACTTGACGTCGACCTCGACCTTCGCCGCCTCGGGCTTGCGGAGGAGCGCGACGATCTCGACGCTCGCGGCACCGCGTGACTCGAGGTTCTGCTTGAGCCAGGACAGCGTCAGCCCGGAGTCGATGATGTCCTCGACGATGATGACGTCGCGGCCGTGCAGGTCGGTGTCGAGGTCCTTGAGGATCCGCACCACGCCGGACGACTTCGTGCCGGAGCCGTACGACGACACCGCCATCCAGTCCATCCGCGCCTGCATCTTGAGGTGGCGCGAGAAGTCGGCCATCACCATGACGGCGCCCTTGAGCACGCCGACGAGCAGCGGGTCCTTGCCCGCGTAGTCACGGTCGACCACCGCGGCGAGTTCGGCGAGCTTCTCGTCGATCTGCTCGGGGGTGAAGAGCACTTCGGACAGGTCTGCCTGGACGTCGGAGAGTTCCACCACAGCACTCTAACCGGCGGCGAAGGCCAAGCGGTCGCCGTCGCGGGACGCGCTGACCCCGGGCAGGGCGATCGGCCCCTGTCCGTGCCAGTCGGTGACGAGGCGGCACACCTCGAGGGTCTGCACGCGCGAGAGCGTCACCCCGAACTCGCTCTCGACCGCGAGCCGCACGAGCCGCTGCCGGAGGGCGGGCGGGTTCGCGGCGAGCTGCCGCACGGAGAGCGAGATGCCGGCCTCGGAGTGCTCGGCGAGGTCCTCCGCCATCTCCTCGGCGAAGTGGTCGAGCGCGGCGGAGTCCTCGCGCAGCTGGTCGGCCGTGCGGGCGAGGGCCTCCGGCACACCGGCGCCGAGCTCCCGTTCCAGCGCGGGCATCAGGGCGGTGCGGACACGCACGCGGCCGTACGCGGGGTCGTCGTTCTGCGGGTCGTCCCACGGCGCGAGGCCCGCGGCGACGCAGGCTGCGCGGGTGGTGTGGCGGCGGACGCCGAGCAGCGGTCGTCCGTAGGCCGGTCCGACGGTGCGGCGCGCGAGCGGCGGCATGCCCGACAGGGCGTCGGGCCCGCTCCCGCGGAGGAGCCCGAGCAGGACCGTCTCGGCCTGGTCGTCCAGCGTGTGCCCGAACAGCACCAGCGGCGACCCGGTCGCGGACGCGACCTCCGCGATCGACGTGTGCCGTGCCTCCCGGGCGGCGTTCTCGGGACCGCCTGCGGAACCGACCGCGACCCTGCGGACCGTCACCGGGTCGAGACCCAGCGACGCGGCCTGCCGGGAGGCGCGGATCGCGACCTCCGCGGAGCCCTCCTGGAGCGCGTGGTCGACCACCACGGCGCCGGCGCGCAGCGCCTGCTTCGGCGCCTCGAACGAGGTCGCCGCCGCGAGCGCGAGCGAGTCCGCGCCGCCGCTGAGCGCGACGAGCACGAGGTCCCCCTCGGTGACGACGCCGTCGGCACGGGCCGTCTCGAGCAGCACCCGCACCGCACGGCGGGTCTCGGCGGTCGCAGGGTCCAACCGGGGACGCGGGGAGTTCACCCGGTAACGTTAGCCGCGCTCACCGAACCACCGACAGACCAGGAGTGCACATGGCCGCGTACGACGTCGTCATCGAGATCCCCAAGGGCAGCCGCAACAAGTACGAGGTCGACCACGAGACCGGTCGCGTCTACCTCGACCGCGTGCTCTTCACGTCGTTCGTCTACCCGACCGACTACGGCTTCTTCGAGAACACCCTCGGGCTGGACGGCGACCCGGTGGACGCGCTCGTGCTCCTCGAGTACCCGGCGTTCCCCGGCGTGGGCGTGAAGGTCCGCCCGGTCGGCGTCTTCAAGATGAGCGACGAGGCCGGCAGCGACGCGAAGGTGCTCGTGGTCCCCGCGAAGGACCCGCGCTGGCAGCACATCCAGGACATCTCGGACGTCGACGAGCAGACGAAGGCCGAGATCGCGCACTTCTTCGAGCGCTACAAGGACCTCGAGCCGGGCAAGTGGGTCAAGGCCGACGGCTGGGGCGACGCCGCCGAGGCCGAGGAGATCGTGCAGGCCGGCCAGAAGGCGTACGTGCCCGCCGGTCACTGACGACGGGCAGCGGGCCGCGGACACGAGACCGCGGTCGCGCCCCCTGACGAAGAACGCGCCCCGCTGCTGCGGGGCGCGTTCTTCGTCAGGGGGCGCGAAACGGCGTCGCGCTAGAGCGAGCCGGTCGGACGGGCGACGTACGGCAGGAGCTGGTTCGGCAGCCAGACCGCACGCTCGACCACGCCGACGCCGGGTCGCGCGGCCTCGACCATCTGGCCGTTCCCGGTGTAGATCGAATCGTGGTAACCACCGCTGGCGGTTCCGTTGCTCGAGTAGAAGAGGATGTCGCCGGGCTGGCGCTGCGAGAGCGGGACGAGCCGGCCGATCGAGGCGAAGTAGTTGTACTGCCAGACGACGTTGTGCCCACCGGTCGCGACGCCCTGGGAGCCGTAGGCCATCATCACGAGGCCGGAGCAGTCCCAGGTGTTCGGTCCGGCGCCGCCGAGGACGTACGCGTCACCGAGCTGGGCCCTCGCGAAGGCGATCGCGCCCGAGGCCTTCGACGGGCTGCTCGGGACCGGGGTGGGGGTCGGCGTCGGCGTGGGGGTGGTCGGCTTGGGGGACGGGGTCGTCGGCTTCGGCTTCGACGGCGTGGGCTGCGACGGGGTCGGGTTGCTCGGGCTCGGCTTCGACGGGCTCGGGTTGGTCGAGGTGCCGGGGTTCGTGGTGGTCGTCCCGCCGGATCCGCTCCCGCCGGACGTGCTCCCACCGGACGTGCCGCCACCGGACGCGCTCCCGCCGTCTGCACTCCCGCCGGACGCGCTCCCACCGGACGCGTTCTGCCCGGACGAGGTGGTCCCACCCGTGTGCGACGCCAGGGCCGCTTCGGCCTGCTTCGCCTGCTGGGCGTTCCAGTAGGCCGTCTCGGTCGCCACGCTGGTGCCCTTGAGGAACGCGAGCTGCTCGAGCACCTGGCTCTGCTGGTCCTGCTCGCGCTGCAGGCGACCCTGCGCGGCGGACGCGGCGTCGTTCGCGTCGGCGAGCGCGGACTTCGTCGTCGCCGTCGCCGAGGCCAGCGCCGTCGTCGCCTGCCGCTGCTGGGCCGCGAGCGAGTCCACGGTGTTCTGGTCGGCCTGGGCCTTCGCGAGCACGTTCGCCGACCGCTCGGAGAGGTGCGACATCGTCCCGACCCGGTAGAGCAGGTCCTGCGAGTCCCGGGCGTCCACGAGCATCGACGTCGACAGGTCCCCGCCGCCGGTGCGGGCGAGTTCGACCACGAGCCCGGCCACCTGCCCCGCCGAGGCCTCAGCCGTCGCCTTGGCCCGCTTCGACTGGTCCGCGAGGTCGTCGAGGTCGGCCTGCGCCTGCTGCTGCTGGGACGCGGCGAGCGCGTAGGTCTGCGCGGCCTGCTGCTCGACGATGGAGGCCGGGTCCGCACTGGTCTGCA
>NZ_BACW01000173.1:0-1401 GCF_000333315.1 Curtobacterium sp. B8 | reverse complement strand
TCCCGTCCGTCCTCGGGTCGCGTCTACGACGCGCGGGCCGCGCCCTGGTGCTGCACCACCTCGGTGAGCCACGCGAGGATGCGCGCGTCGAACCAGTCGGCGTCGTGGTTCCAGAGCTTCGTGTGCCGGGCCGTGTGCTGCACCTCGAGCCGGACGAGGTCCGGCCGGGCGCGCGCGAGGTCGTGCGAGGCCGAGGACGGGACGAAGCCGTCGTCGTCGCTGTGCAGCAGCAGGATCGGGACGTGCAACTCGTCCGCCCGCGCGACCATGTCGAGCTCGCGCAGGTCCACCGGCGCCCGCAACCCGGCCACCCGGTGCAGCACGGGCGCGCGGAGGACCCACTGCGCGACCTTCCGGACCGCCTTCGGCAGCCGGAGCAGCTGGCCCTGCGACTTCAGCACGGCGTGCCAGTCGACCACCGGCGACTCGAGGACGACCCCGTCGACGAGGTGCGCCGACGACGACCGGAGCAGGGTCTGCAGGACAACCGCGCCGCCCATCGACCAGCCCATCAGGACGACGCTCGAGGCACCCTCGCCGGCGACCCACCGCAGCGCGGCGTCGACGTCCTCCCACTCGGTGCTGCCGAGGCCGTACCGGCCGTCGACGCTCCGCGGGGCGACCCCGTCGTTGCGCCACGACGCCAGCAGGACGGAGTAGCCCGCGGCCCGGAACACCGGGAGGGCACGGATCGTCTCGGCCCGGGTGACTCCGCGGCCGTGCACGAGCACCGCCCACGGGGCCTCCGGGTCGTCGGCACGGACGACCCACGCGGGGGCCGGGCCGTTCGGGGTCGGGACGTCGACGTCCTCGACCGGGACGTCGAGCTCGCCCGGCGTGAGGTAGAACCACCCGCCCCAGCGACCACGACGGGCGTTCGTCGGGTCACCGGCGTCGATCGCGATGATCCGTCGTGTGACGGTGGTGTCGGTGGTCCCGAGGACCTCGCCGACGCGCATGTGGCCGGTGCCGGCGCCGAACCAGAGGCTGTAGCGCCCCTGCAGCTCGGTGTCGGCCGTCCGCTCGACCGTGACGGTGCGTGCCTGGGGGTCGACCGCGAGGATGGGGACCCGTTCGACGCGCTTGCGGTCCGGGGTCACGACCGCCCGGGCGACCGCTGCGACCACGCCCCCGACGGCGGCCGCTCCGACCGCGGCGACGGCCAGCCCGGCGCCGAGCGCCACGACCCCGGCCGACCGGGCCGATCGCTGGAGGGCGTCCTCGGCGGGTCGTGCTGATCCGGGCATGCCCGGGAGCCTAGTCTGCATCCGTGTCCGAATCCCGAGAGCCCGACGCCTTCGCCAGGCTCCGCGCGTTCGTGGCGTCCGACCGGCCGCGCACCGAGACCACCCGTCACCGAGATCCCCTCCCCGTCGCGGATCGCGCCGTGGTCGCTGGCCC
>NZ_BACW01000174.1:0-2910 GCF_000333315.1 Curtobacterium sp. B8 | reverse complement strand
CATCTCGCTGCAGGAGTCCGCCGCATCCTCGAATCGAAAGACGGATGTGATCATGCGATCAACGAAACGAACCAGCGTGCGGGCTGCTGTCGCAGTCTGCGCAGTGATCGGCGCCATCTCCGGTTTCGGCACCACCGGTGCCGTCGCTGCAACACCTGCACCGACCGCCACCGCTGTGCCGACTTCGACACCGACTGCTTCTGCGACAGGTGCCGCACCGGCTCCATCAGCCGACCCGACCACGGACCGAGCTGGCGACGCCTCGGCTGCACCTCCGGACGGGCACTGGGTAGCGCTCGACCCGGTCACGGCAACCACTCCTGCAGTGCCGACGCACGTCTTGACGAAGGGCTCGTGCCCCTCAGGCACGACGAACTACTCCGGCTCGAAGCACCCCTACAGCTGCCTGGCGGTGTTCCTGGACGGTAGCCACCACCAGGTCGGCCTCCGCATCGGACGATCAGGGAGCGAGACCTCCGCGTTCGGCTACCTCCATGCTCTGCAGGACCACAACGTCGAGGAGCAGACCATCGAGCACGCGGTGCAGATCAACGCCGCCGGGGTCCTCCAGCCGAACAACCGTCGGCTGTACGGAGCTGAGTTCGTCGCCAAGGGCAAGGCGATGGAGGAGTTCGTCGCGTTCGAAGAGCGTGCGCCGTCCTCGGCTTCACCGGACAAGTACGACCTGGGGATCGTGACTGCGTACTGCACCGCCGCGCCGAGCGGCCCCATCTCGCGGTGCCCGGACTGGGTGAACGACTCCCTGTGAAACCCGAACAGGTGCGGCAGCTCGCGACGTTCCTCCCGACAGACTGGGGACACGTCGGACCGTCGATCGTCCGACCGGGCGCGGCCTCGCCCGAAGGGTTCGAAAGCACTCGCGCGTTCAACCCCGACGGCGGCCCTGCACCTTCGGTGAAAAACACCGCTCGGAATCTCGGAAGCACGTCGATCGCCACTGACCTGGTGCTTCGGCTGCACTTTGAGCAGTCGGACACTGCCTTCGTGATCGTGTGGGTCGTGGCCTTGGCGGGAACGTCGGGGGATGTGCCGCTTCGTGAAGTCTCGAGCAGTATCTGGGCCTTGCTGCTGCGGCGAGTCTCGAGCGACCTGCTTTCCCAGACGGTCGTGACCAGCACCGGCGTCCGCCTGCTGATCGACTAGCTCCGCTTGTCAATCCCCGGGAGGAGCCGATCTGGTTCCTACCGGGGGCTCGATCGGGACCCGGTCCGGACCGCTGCTGCGAGGTGCGGAATGCGGCAAACGCCTGTCCCGGTGGATGACGGACCGGCACCGTGCCTCCAGTCCGCTCACCAGCGAGCGCCGCCGACGAAGCAAGCACCGCGCACCACCCAGCCACCCCGCCTACGCTCGAACGAATGCCCACCCCGCACGACCAGCCCGCCCCCAGCACCACCGCGCCCACCGACACCCCCGACGGCTTCATCCGCGTCCGCGGCGCCCGCGAGCACAACCTCCGGGACGTCGACGTGGACATCCCCCGCGACCGCATCGTCGCCTTCACGGGCATCTCCGGCTCGGGCAAGTCGAGCTCGCGTTTCGGCACGGTTTTCGCGGAGGCGCAGCGCCGCTTCCTCGAGTCCGTCGCCCCGTACGCCGCCGGGCTCATCGCGCAAGGCAGCACACCGCACGTCGACGCGATCACGGGCCTGCCCCCGGCCGTCGCCCTGCAGCAGCGCCGCGGTGCCCCGAGCACCCGCTCGACCGTGGGAACGCTGACGACGCTGAGCAACTCGGTCCGCATGCTCTACTCGCGTGCCGGCACCTACCCCGATGGCGCGACGCAGCTCTACTCCGACTCGTTCTCGCCGAACACGGTGGCGGGAGCGTGCCCGCGCTGCCACGGCCTCGGCACGGCGCACGAGGTGACGGAGGCCTCGGCGGTCCACGACCCGTCGCTGTCCATTCGGGAGGGTGCGATCACCGCGTGGCCAGGCGCGTGGCAGGGCAAGAACCTCCGCGACGTGACGGCGGTCCTGGGGTACGACATCGACCGGCCGTGGCAGGACCTGCCGAGGGCCGACCGCGACTGGCTCCTCTTCACCGAGGAGCAGCCGGTGGTCGAGGTGCACCCGAAGCGCGACCGCGTGGCGAAGCCGTACAAAGGACGGTTCTGGAGCGCCCGGCAGTACACGCTGCACACCCTCGCGGACTCGCAGAGCGAGACGCAGCGGAACAAGGCCCTGCGCTTCGTGGAGTCGGGCCCGTGCCAGTTGTGCGGGGGCTCGGGGCTGACGCGGGCGGCCCTCGCGGTGACGTTCGGCGGACTGAGCATCGCCGAGTTCAACGCGCTGCCGCTGAGCGAGGTCGTCGAGGTCCTCCGACCCGCCGTCGAGCTGACGGACCCGACGCCGGCGCAGAGCTCGGTCACGTCCGGCGAACGCTCGGAGGTGGCGCAGTCGATCGCGACGGACCTGCACGGCCGGATCGACGTCCTTATCGGGCTCGGCCTCGGGTACCTCGGGCTCGACCGGGCGACGCCGACGCTCTCCCCCGGCGAGACGCAGCGGCTCCGGATCGCGACGCAGCTCCGGTCGGGGCTGTTCGGCGTGGTCTACGTTCTCGACGAGCCGAGTGCCGGCTTGCACCCGGCGGACACGGAGTCGCTCGTGCAAGTGCTCGGCGACCTCCGCGCGAGCGGCAACAGCGTGTTCGTGGTCGAACACGACATGGACATCGTCCGGCGGGCGGACTGGATCGTGGACGTCGGACCGGGCGCGGGCTCGGGAGGTGGTCGCGTCCTCTACAGCGGTCCCCCGGCCGGGCTCGCCGAGGTCAAGGAGAGCGTCACCCGCCGCTACCTCCAGCCCGGCGGCGAGCGCGCGGCGCACGAGCAGCGGGAACCGGTCGGCACCCTCAAGATCCGCGACGCGGCCTCCACAACCTGAC
>NZ_BACW01000175.1:0-4210 GCF_000333315.1 Curtobacterium sp. B8 | reverse complement strand
GGATCGGTGCCGGAGGGTCACCACCAGCGGCAGGACGAAGCGGTACAGGACGATCAGCCCGAGCGCGAGCACGTACAGCGCGATCCAGTAGGTGCGCTGCCACGACCCGACGGACAGCACCCCGCCGACGCTGAGCATGTGCGGCAGCGCCACCAGGACGGCCGCGTAGCTCAGGAGGTGGATGACGTGCCACGCCTCGTACGGCAGCCGACGACGGACCGCGACGAGCGACGACACGACGACCGCGACGAACAGGCCGAGGGCGAGGTACGCCAGGGGCATGTCCGGCGTGGAGAACAGCGCGATCGTCTCGGCGACCGGGCTCTTCGCCGACTCGGCCGAGTAGCCCAGGGTGAGCAGGGCGCCGTGCGCGAGCAGGAGGTACAGCACCGGCTTGCCGAGGGACCGGTGCACCGCGATCGCGTTGTCCTGCCCGAACACGCGGTCGATGAGCGGCACACGAGCGGCGAGCACGAGCATCACCAGCGTGAGGTCGGTGCCGATCAGGCCCGCGACGATGCCGGCGTCGGTGAGGACGCTGCCGACCCCGGTCACCGTCCGCGACGCCGGGGTGACGAGCCAGAGCAGGACGGCGACCGCGGCGGACACCCACGCGAGCACGCCGAGCAGGTCGGCCGCGGCGGTCCGCGCCCGCTTCGACCGCCGTCGTCGACGGGCTGCGGCGGCGAGCGGCTCGGAGGGGGCGGGGCGGAGCCGTGGACGGCTCGCCGCGCCGGGTCGGGTGGCAGGGCCGGCGGTGTCGATCATCGTCGTGGTCCTCTCCAGCGGTTGATCGGGTGCCACCCAGCATCTGCATCGGAACCATGAACCAGCCCGGAGCAGGCAGAGCCGTTCGTTCGAGATCTCGAGTGATGGCGCCGGGCGCCGTTCAGCGCGCCGGGAACCGCACGGTCGCGACGGCTCCGCCCCCGTCGCGGTTCGCGAGCGTCGCCGTCCCACCACCGCGCTCGGCGATGCCCCGGACGAGCGCGAGCCCGAGCCCGCTGCCGCCGAGCGTGGTCCGCGACTCGTCGGCACGCGTGAAGCGGTCGAACGCCTGCGGCAGGAACGCCTCCGGCACGCCGGGCCCGTCGTCGGTCACCGCGAGTTCCAGCGCGCGGGTGTCGTCCTGCCGGAGCGTCGCGCGGACGACGCCGCCGTCGCTGCCGGCGGCGATGGCGTTCGCGACGAGGTTGTCGACCACCCGGGCGAACGCGGCGGGTGCGACGTCGTAGCGGGCGTCCGGGTCGCCGACGTCGACCGAGAAGTCGACGTCCCGGGGACCGACGACGTCGATCGCCCGCGCGCGGTCCACCGACGCCATCAGCTCCGACACGAGGTCCCGCGCCGGTGTGGACGGCACGGGGGTGTCCTCGTCGAGCCGGCTCAGCTCGAGCAGCGTGTTCGCGAGCGCCACCAGCCGCGCCGCGTCCGACTCGGCGGCGGTCAGTTCGCGTTCGAGCGCGGCCGCATCCCCGGACGACCGGTGCGCCAGTTCCAGCCGTGCGGTCAGCGCCGCGAGCGGTGTCCGGAGCTCGTGGCTCGCGTCCGACACCATCCGGCGCTCGCGTTCGGCGTGCTCGCGCTGCCGGTCGAGGAACGCGTTGAGCGTCCGTGCGAGCCCGGCGAGCTCGTCGTCGGAGCGGCCGACCGGCAGGTGCCCGGCAGCGGTGCCCGTGCTGATCGCCTCGGCCGTGCGGCGCATCCGGCCGACCGGTCGGAGCGCGAGCGTCGTCAGGAGCCACGCGGTCCCGCCGAACGCCGCGAGCGCGAGGACCGTCCCGACGACGAGCGACCGGTCGACCCGCTCGAGCGTCTCGTGCCCGCCGCGGCCGTCCTGGGCCGCCCACACCACGAAGGACCCTGCGGAGGTCGTCACCGGGACGCCGACGACGGTGACCACGCCGCGGTGGTCGCGGAGCCGCAGGGTGGTCTCGTCGCGCACGGTGTCCGGCAGGCGGTCCCGCAGTTCGTGCGGCAGGGCGTCGACGGTCCACGCGCCCGCTGCGTCGCGCACGCCGACGAGCACCCCCTGGGATGGGCGGTCCGGCGCCTCGCCGGGGTTGCTCCGGAGGTCCGCGACGAACGGTGCCGCGTCCCGTTCCGCGAGGGACCGGTCGGTCTCGATCGTCGCGCGCTCGATCTGCAGGTGCAGGACGAGGGCGGTGCCGACGAGCACGACGGCGCCGACGAGCAGGCTCCCGAGCGTGATGCGGGTGCGGATCGAGAGCCGGCGCAGCACCCTCACGGGACGGCCACGACGTCGAGCGCGTAGCCGACGCCGCGGACGGTGCGGATCGCGACGTCGGCGTCCGCGGCCTGCAGCTTCTTCCGGACGTAGCTGACGTACTGGTCGACGATGGTCGGGTCGAAGTGCTCGGCGCTCCCCCACACCTCGTCGAGGACCTCCGTGCGGGACCGTACGGTGCCGACCCCCTGCACGAGGAACCGCAGGAGCGAGAACTCCTTGACGCTGAGCGGGAGGTCGCGTCCGCGGACCGTCGCACGGACGGCGACGGTGTCGAGCCGCACGGCGCCGGCCTCGACGACGGTCGGGGTGCCCGCGGCCCGGCGCCGCAGGTGGGCGCGGAGCCGGGCGTTCAGCTCGGCGATCGCGAACGGCTTGGTGAGGTAGTCGTCGGCGCCGGAGTCGAGTCCGAACACCCGGTCGTCGACCGCGTCGCGGGCCGTCACGAGGACGACCGGGAGGTCCTGCCCCATCTCGCGGAGCCGACGGCAGACCTCGAAGCCGGTCATCTCGGGGAGCATCACGTCGATGGCGGCGGCGTCGAACGCCTGCGTGCGGGCGGCGACCAGCGCGGCGACCCCGTCGGTCACGAGTGTGACCGTGTGACCTTCGCCGCGGAGTCCGCGCTCCACGAGCGCGCCCATCTCGGGGTCGTCCTCGACGACCAGGATCTCCGCCATGCCGTTCC
The DNA here is from genome assembly GCF_000333315.1 of Curtobacterium sp. B8. Taxonomy (NCBI): domain Bacteria; kingdom Bacillati; phylum Actinomycetota; class Actinomycetes; order Micrococcales; family Microbacteriaceae; genus Curtobacterium; species Curtobacterium sp. B8. Next base: position 1,274 of record NZ_BACW01000175.1, on the reverse strand, counting down.
TTCCCGTCCCCATGGTGCCGTACGTCGGTACGGTCGCGCACGTGCGTGGTGGCGGACGCGNCCGCCNGGAGGCCCGGNGCGGGTCCGNGGGACNGGCACCGGGCCTCCAGGCGGTCACCGTCCGTCCGTCGCCCGTCCGCCCCGGGCTCGACACCTCGGGTCAGGCCACGCCGCTCGTCCCGAGGAGCGAGCCGATGAGGAAGGTCGCGGCGAGCGCCAGCGCACCGCCGACCACGACGCGGATCGTGGCCCGTGGGACGGAGCCGCCGCCGATCTTCGCGCCGGTCGCACCGGTCAGCGCGAGCGCGATGAGCACCACGACGAACGTGACCGGGAGGCGTGCGCCGTCGGGCGGGAGGAGGATCGCGAGCAGCGGGAGCAGTGCGCCGATCGCGAACGACGCGCCGAAGGCGAGGGCTGCGTGCCAGGGGCTGACGACCTCGTCCTCGTCGATGCCGATTTCGGTGGAGAGGTGCGCTGCGAGGGCGTCCCGTTCGGTGAGCTCGGCCGCGACGCGTTCGGCGGTGTCGCGTCGGAGGCCGCGCTGCTCCCAGAGTCGGGTGAGCTCCTCGAGCTCGACCTCGGGGTCGTCGGCGAGTTCCCGTCGCTCCTCGTCGATGAGGGCGCGCTGGCTGTCGCTCTGGCTGCTGACCGAGACGTACTCGCCGAGGGCCATCGAGATCGCGCCGCCGACGAGGGCGGCGACGCCGGCGGTGGCGATGGCGGGGACGGAGGTGGAGGCACCGGCGACGCCGACCACGATCGCCGCGGTCGAGACGATGCCGTCGTTCGCGCCGAGGACGCCGGCGCGCAGCCAGTTGAGCCGGGCGGAGAGGCCGCCGGCGTGGGCTTCGCCCTCGTGCTGTGGGGTGTCGGTCACCCGGCCAGACAACCACGCGGCGGAACGCGGGTTCGTGTGTGTTCTCGAACGAACGGATCAGTGCGCCGACCGGCCTGGCGCCGTGCGTCGCGCGGCCGGACCGCGTTGTGTGGACACCAGCGCGCCGGGTCGTCCGGCGCACGAAGAAGGGCTTTCGATGAACTGGCAGTTCGGGGGCATCCCGCTCCACCCACTGTTCGTCCACCTCACTTCCGTCGCCGTTCCGGTCGCCGCGCTCGTCGCGATCGCCGTGGCCGCGTGGCCCGCAGCCCGCCGTTGGTTGGCGGTCGGTGCGCCGATCATCGGGCTCGTCGCGCTCGTGTCGGTGCCGCTCGCGACCTCGTCCGGGGAGTGGCTGGAGCACCACGAGGAGGAGACGGCGCTGCTGGAGCGG
>NZ_BACW01000176.1:0-980 GCF_000333315.1 Curtobacterium sp. B8 | reverse complement strand
TCTTGCGTGCGAACTGCGATCGTGGTCATCGGCGCGTCCTCGGGTGGTGGTTGTGGGCGGAGCACGCCGCCCATCGCGACGTTGTGGTCATCGGCGCGTCCTCGGGTCCAGGACGCCGTACAGGACGTCCACGATGAAGTTGGCGATGAGCACCGACACGGTGATCATCAGGAAGAGGGCCTGCATGAGCGGGTAGTCCTGCCCGATCACGGCGTTGAACAGCAGGTAGCCGATGCCCGGGTAGCCGAACACCTGCTCCACGAGCACGGACCCGCCGACCACGCCGCCGAGCGCGAGCCCGAAGCCGGTGAGGTTCGGCAGGATCGCGTTCCGCGCGGCGTACCGGACGGCGACCGTGCGGCCGCGGAGCCCGTTGGCCTCGGCGAACGTGACGTAGTCGTCGCCGAGGGTGTTGATCATCGCGTTGCGCATGCCGATGATCCAGCCGCCGAGGCTCGTCACGAGGATCGTGATCGCCGGCAGCATCGCGTGCTGCAGCGCGTCGCCGATGAACGCTCCGCTGAACCCGGGCGTCGTCGTGGCCGAGTAGGCGCCGGTGGTCGGGAACCAGTGCAGGACATAGCCGAGGAAGAACAGCAGCAGCAGCGCCGTCCAGAAGTACGGGAACGTCGACATGAAGCTGCCGGACAGGGTCGGGAGGGAGTCGAGCCACGTGCCGCGCTTCCACGCTGCGCCGATGCCGATGAGGGTGCCGAGCACGAACGCGATGATCGTGACGAGGCCGACGAGCACGAGCGTGTACGGCAGGGCCTGGGCCACGAGGTCGCCGACGGGCTGCGGGTAGAACGTGTAGCTCGTGCCGAAGTCGAGCGTGACGACCTGGTGCAGGTAGCTGACGTACTGGTCCCAGAGGTTGCCGCTCGGGACACCGAGCTGGGCCTCGATCGCCTTCTTGGGGGCGTCCGTGACGGGCCCGTTCTGCCTGAGCTTGGCGAGCGCGGCGTCCGTCGGGCTGCCCG
>NZ_BACW01000177.1:0-2649 GCF_000333315.1 Curtobacterium sp. B8 | reverse complement strand
TCGTACTTCTCGTTGTCGATGTTCTCTTCAGAGCCGGGGCGGGCCACGTCCTCGAAGAGTTCGTACCCGGAGTACATGCCCCACGTCGGGGCCCCGGTCGCGGCGAGCGCGGCGCGGATCTTGTACCCGGCGCGTCCGCCGAACTGCAGGTACTCGGTGAGGATGTCGGGCGTGTTCACGAAGAGGTTCGGGCGCAGGTACGCGCTCGTCTCGTGGCTGAGCTCGTCGAAGTACGACTCGATCTCCTCGCGGGTGTTCCGCCAGGTGAAGTAGGTGTACGACTGCTGGAACCCGACCTCGGCCAGCGCACGCATCATCGCTGGACGGGTGAACGCCTCGGCGAGGAAGACGGTGTCGGGGTGCTCGTCGCGGATCTCCCGGATGACGCGCTCCCAGAACCACAGCGGCTTCGTGTGCGGGTTGTCGACGCGGAAGATGCGCACGCCGAACGACATCCAGTGCCGGAGCACCCGGAGGACCTCGGCGACGAGGCCTTCGGGGTCGGCGTCGAACTGGATCGGGTAGATGTCCTGGTAGCGCTTCGGGGGGTTCTCGGCGGTCGCGATGGAGCCGTCCGCGCGTTGCGTGAACCAGTCGGGGTGCTCGGTCACCCACGGGTGGTCGGGCGAGCACTGCAGGGCGAAGTCGAGGGCGACCTCCATCCCGGTGTTCTTCGCGGTCTCGACGAACTCCCGGAAGTCGTCCTCGGTGCCGAGGTCGGGGTGGATCGCGTCGTGGCCGCCGTCGGCCGAGCCGATGGCCCAGGGGCTCCCGGGGTCGTGCGGGCCCGCGGTGAGCGTGTTGTTCGGGCCCTTGCGCGCGGTGGTCCCGATGGGGTGGATCGGCGGGAGGTACACGACGTCGAAGCCCATCCGGGCGACCGCGGGGAGCCGACGTGCGGCGGTGCGGAAGTCACCGCTCTTCCACGAGCCGTCGGCGTTCTTCTTCGCGCCTTCGCTGCGGGGGAAGAACTCGTACCAGGCGCCGACCCCGGCGCGGGTGCGTTCGACGTCGAGCAGCTGCGTCGGCGAGTGCGTGCGCAGCGAGGTCAGGGGGGAGTCCTCGACCTCGCCGGTGATGCGGGCGTCGTCGATCGCGGCGAGCCGCTCGGCGGGTTCGAGGGAGGTGTCGCGGATGCGTGCCGCGGCCCGGGCCGCGGCGGGGGAGTCGGTCTCGCTCGCGAGGCGGTCCAGCAGGACACCGCCGTCGAGGAGCGTGGCCTCGGTGTCCACCCCGGCGGCGATCTTGAGTCGGGCGGCGTGCACCCAGGTGGCCCAGTCGTCGGAGAACGACTCGACGTGCCAGGACCACACGCCGACGTGGTCGACCTGCACGGTGGCCTCGTAGCGGTCCGTGCCGGGCGCGACGAGGGTGAGCGGGACGGTGCGGGTGCCGCCGTCGGGACGCTCCAGGACGAGGTCGGCGCCGATGATGCCGTGCCCTTCGCGGAACACGGTCGCGCCGAAGGTGATCACCTCGCCGTCGAACGCCTTGCTCGGGTACCCGTTCGGCGTCGTCGGTGCGAGTTGGGTGATGGGGATGCGCCCGGGCTTCGGTCGCCGGGGTCGGTCTGCGGTGGCCACGGAGCCGACGCTACCCGGAAGGCGCGTCGGCGTTCTCCGGAACGCGTGTCGTGTGGACGACGGACGCGAGCGGGGCGGCTGTGGAGGAGCGGCGCCGGACCGGCACCGCGACCGCCTGGAGGCGCGTGGCGGGCCCGCCGCGCGCCTCCAGGCCGGCGACTGGTCGCGACCGTGACGCGATGCCCGCGACGCGACGCCCGGCGCCCTACGCGATCTCGAACACGTGGATGCCCGGACCGTACGCGGTGAACACCTGCCCCGCCGGACGCAGCCGCTGGTGGTCGCGGTGCTTCTCGCTCGACCAGGCGAGCCGGTACCCGAGCACGTCCTCGCGGACCGGCAGCGTGATGTCCCGCGTCCGCCCGCTCCCGTGCACGACGACGAGCACCCGGTCGTACGGTTCGTGCTCGGGGGTCGACTCCACGAAGTACTGCAGCGCGCGGTGGATCGGCTGGTCCCAGCCCTCGACCGTCATCGGGCCGCCGTCCGGGCCGTACCAGGTCATCCGGGACGCCCCGGGGGTCTCCTGCCCCTCGACGCCGAACCGGGTCGGCCGGAGCGCCGGGTGCGCCGCGCGCAACCGCGTGAGCTCCGCGACCGTGGCGGTCGTCGACTCCGCGTCCTCGTCGTCCGACCAGTCCACCGGCGTCAGGTCGTCCGACACGACGTACGCGTTGTTGTTGCCGTGCTGCGTGCGGCTGCGCTCGTCGCCGGCCGTGAGCATCGGCACCCCGGCCGAGAGCAGGAGCGTCCCCAGCAGGTTCCGCATGCTCCGGCCGCGTGCGGCGCGCACACCGCGGTCCGCGGTGTCGCCCTCGATCCCGTGGTTGAACGACCGGTTGTCGTCCGAGCCGTCGCGGTTCTCCTCGCCGTTGGCGTCGTTGTGCTTGCGGTCGTACGACACCAGGTCGAGCAGGGTGAAGCCGTCGTGCGCGGTGACGAAGTTCACGCCGGCGAGCGGTCCGCGCTCGGCGCCGAAGAGGTGCCGCGACCCGGTCAGGGCCCCGGCGAGCGCGCCGATGCCGGTCCGGGGTGCGCCGTTGCGGCGCTCCTCCGCGATGTCGGT
>NZ_BACW01000178.1:0-1802 GCF_000333315.1 Curtobacterium sp. B8 | reverse complement strand
ACGCGGGGCGTCCCGCCCACGGGGTGTCCTCCGCCGTGACGACGCCGAGGTTCCCGACGCCCGAGCCGCCGTACTCGACGGCGTCGGTGTGANGGACCTCGCGCCACGTCCCGGCAGCCGGGAGGCCGAAGCGACGCTCGACGGGGACCCCGGAGAAGTTGACGAACACCGCGAGCCGGTCGTCGCCGTCCTTCCGCAGGAACCCGAGCGTCGAGTGCGGCGCGTCGCCGCCCTCGATCCACTCGAACCCGTCGGACGTGGAGTCGTGGGTCCACAGCGCCGGCGTGTCCTTGTAGACGCCGTTCAGAGCGGCGACGAGGCTCTGCACGCCACGGTGCCCCGGGTCGTCGACGTGCCACCAGTCGAGCCCGCGGGCCTCGGACCACTCCTGCACCTGGGCGAACTCCTGGCCCATGAACAGCAGCTGCTTGCCGGGGTGCGCCCACATGAACGCGAGGTAGGCGCGCACGTTGGCGAGCTTCTGCCACTCGTCGCCGGGCATCTTCCCGTACAGCGAGCCCTTGCCGTGCACGACCTCGTCGTGGCTGATCGGCAGCGTGAACTGCTCACTGAAGGCGTAGACGAGCGAGAAGGTGATCTCGTCGTGGTGGTAGCTGCGGTACACGGGCTCGCGGCCGATGTACTGGAGCGAGTCGTGCATCCACCCCATGTTCCACTTCTGCCCGAACCCGAGGCCGCCGGCGCTCGTCGGCTGGGTGACGCCGGGCCACGAGGTGCTCTCCTCGGCGATCATCACGATGCCCGGGTAGCGCTTGTACGCGGTGGCGTTGGTCTCCTGCAGGAACGAGATCGCTTCGAGGTTCTCGCGGCCGCCGTGGATGTTCGGCAGCCACTCGGTCCGGGAGTAGTCGAGGTACAGCATCGAGGCGACGGCGTCGACGCGGAGCCCGTCGATGTGGAACTCCTCGAACCAGTACAGGGCGTTCGCGACGAGGAAGTTGCGCACCTGGGGCTGCCCGAAGTCGAACACGTAGGTGCCCCAGTCGAGTTGTTCGCCGCGTCGGGGGTCCGGATGCTCGAAGAGGGCGTACCCGTCGAACTTCGCGAGTGCCCACTCGTCCTTCGGGAAGTGCCCGGGGACCCAGTCCATGATCACGCCGATGCCCGCGGAGTGCAGCCGGTCGACGAGGTACCGGAGGTCGTCCGGGGACCCGAACCGGGAGGTCGGCGCGTAGTAGCCGGTGACCTGGTAGCCCCAGGACCCGCCGAACGGGTGCTCGGCGAGGGGGAGGAACTCGACGTGCGTGAAGCCGAGGTACTGCACGTGACCGATCAGCTGGTCGGCGACCTCGCGGTACGACAGGCCGGGGCGCCACGAGCCGAGGTGCACCTCGTACACGCTCATCGGTCGGTCGTGGGTGGTCGTCCGGGCCCGCTGGTCCATCCATGCCGTGTCGCCGTCGGACCACGTGTAGCGCGAGGCGGTGATGACGGACGCGGTGGCCGGCGGCACCTCCGTCCGGCGTGCGAACGGGTCCGCGCGCTCCACCCAGCCCGAGTCCGTGAGGATCTGGAACTTGTACCGCTGCCCCTCGAGCGCGCCCGGCCAGAACAGCTCCCAGACACCGAGGTCGTTCAGGCGACGCATCGCGGTCGTGCGGCCCTCCAGCCCTCGAAGTCGCCGATCACGCGTACGGCGGTCGCGCGCGGCGCCCACACGGTGAACGAGACGCCGTCGACGCCGTCCTCGGTGCGCAGGTGTGCGCCGAGGTGGTGCCAGAGCTGCTCGTCGCGGCCCTCACCGAACAGGTGGAGGTCGATCTCGCCGATCGTCGGGGCGA
>NZ_BACW01000179.1:0-1616 GCF_000333315.1 Curtobacterium sp. B8 | reverse complement strand
ACGAGCCCTACGTCGTCCGGAGCCCGGGCTCCGACCGGGTCTCCGGCACGGAATTTCGACGTCACGGTGCCGAAGGGGCACCTCTGGGTGATGGGCGACAACCGCTACGACTCCGCGGACAGCCGGGCGCACGGTTCGGTCCCCGTGGACGACGTCGTCGGCCGCGCGTTCGTCACCACCTGGCCGGTGTCCCGGTGGACGGTGCTGTCGCGGTACGGCGACGACTGGGATGCCGTCCCGGACCACCCCACCCGCTGACGACCTCCTCCGGGGGAGTCGCTCCGCCCGGAGCAGCGGAGTACCGTGCTCGCATGCCGACGGACGACGGGTGGTTCGAACTGCGGTCCGGCGACGACGAGCTGTGGGTCCACCGGATCCGCACGGACGGGCCGCAGACGGGGACGATCGGCCCCCGGCCCGACCACGTCGTGTTCTGGCTCGCGGACGGGCACGCGACGGTGACCGCCGAGGACGGCGCCCGGTGGGACGTCCGCCCCGGCCAGCCGATGGTGCTCTCGGCACCGGCGGCCTACGGCTTCGACACCGACGCCACGCACATGACGCTCCTGCACGTCGCACCGTCGCTGCTCGGTGACACCGACGAACCGCACCGGTTCGTGCAGCCGGACCCGACGGACAACCGGCTCGACCCGCTCCGGGCGCTCCTCCGGGACGTCGTCGACCGACTGCTCGACCCCGCCCTGCCCGAGGAGCACCTCCGGGCGCTGAAGCACCGCGTCGCCACGGTCGTCCTGTCGACCTACACCCGCGCCAGGACGGACGTCGAGCAGCGGATGCGGCGAGCGGTCGCGTTCGTGGACGAGCACGCACGCGACCCCATCACGGTCGCGGACGTCGCCGACGCGTGCGGGCTGAGCGAGCGGGGTCTCCAGGACCTCTTCCGCCGCCGGTTCGGCGTGACACCGACCCGCTACCTGCGCGAGGTCCGGCTGGACCGGGTGCACCTGGAGCTGATCGTGCGTCGGAGCGGGGTCGTCACGGTGCACGACGTGGCACACCGGTGGCACTTCGCGCACCTCGGGCGGTTCGCTGCGAGCTACCGGGCACGGTTCGGGGAGCAGCCCCACGAGACGCTCGAGCGGGGTCGGGGTCGTCGCTGAGCCCGCGTTCCGGTCACGCCGTACCGCCACACCACGACCCGGTCGTCACCCGCCGGCTCAGCACCCCGTGGTCGTGAGCGTCACGTCGGCGACCGACCCGTCGGTCACCGTTGCACGCTCGGGGCAGAGGTCCCCGGCCCGGACCGTGACCGAGCCGAGCGGCACCCCCGCGAACGACGCGGTCCCGCCGGGGAACACCCGCTGGTGCTCCGAGAGCTTCCCCGTGGCCGCGTACACCTTCACCTCGTAGGGGTGGTCGGCGGCGTTCTCCGACACCGTGACGGCGATCTGCCCCGTGGAGTCGTGTGCGCCGCACCCCGTGAGGGTCAGCGATGCGGTGATCCCGAGGAGGAGCACGGGGAGGGAACGGCGGGGGCGGAGCACCGGCCCAGGTTACGCCGTCCCGAGGAGCCACCCGTTGTCCGCCGCCACCCGGAGCGCCTCGGTGGCGTTCCGGGCGGTCGTCTTCCCGATGGCCGCGGAGAGGTGGTTCCG
>NZ_BACW01000180.1:0-2241 GCF_000333315.1 Curtobacterium sp. B8 | reverse complement strand
CGTTCGACCTGCTGGGCGTTCAGGCGGACCGGACCGGCCGGCCAGTCCTCGAGGGGTGACGCGACGGGCAGCACCATCCAGCCGCCCTGTTCGGTCATCGGCATGCCCGCGCCCTCCGCGGTGAAGGCGGTGTAGTCCGTCACGACCTCGTCGAAGTGGTGCCAGCCGAGCTTCGCGTAGAACGGCACGCGGTCCTCGCCGGTGCCGAGGAAGCCGAACGGGACGTCGAGTCCCTCGAGCACGCTCCGGGCGCGTTCGAGGAGGTCGCGGCCCATGCCGGCTCCTTGCAGTCGTGGCGAGACCGCGACCAGGCCGGTGTCGCCGACGAGGACGTCCTCGCTGCCGACGCTGATGAACATGCGTCGTACCCCGACGTGGGCGAGGACGACGCCGTCGGCGTCCCGGGCGAGCACGCGGCGCTCCGGTTGCATGCCGCTCCAGCTGCGGCTCCCGAGGAACCAGTGCGACCAGTCCGGGAAGGCCTGCGCGAGCAGCGCCGTGATCGCCTCGTGGTCGGCGAGCGTCAGCGCACTCTCCTCGACCACCTCCCAGCGGATGTCGTCAGTCACCCGACCATCCTGCCGGAGGGGCAGCCGGCGGGGCTCAGCCGCGTCCGGGCGCCGTCACCTCGATGCGGTTCGCCCACGGGTCCTCGAACGCGACCGTCCTGCCGTCGTCTGCGAGCTGCAGGCCGTGGTCCCGCATCCGTTCGGTCAGGGAGCCCAGGTCGTCGAGCGCCGGTACCTCGATGCGGACGAGGCCGAGCCCGAGTGCGAGCTGGCGACGCCCCGCGCCCCGGGAGTTCCACGTGTTCATCGCCATGTGGTGGTGGTAGCCGCCGGCGGAGACGAACAGCGCCTCGCCCCACCCCGCGGTCGTGGCGAAGCCGAGTCGATCGACGTAGAACGTCTTGGCCGTGGCGACGTCCCCGACCGACAGGTGCACGTGCCCGACCCGCCCCGGACGGGCCGTGGCACCGTCGAGTGCCTCCTGCGTGAGGTGCTCCTGGAGGAACGCGTTCGGGTCGAGCGCGATCGTGGCCATGTCGACCATGCCGTGCGTCCACGACCATCCGGACCGGTCGCGGTCCCAGTAGAGTTCGACGCCGTTGCCCTCGGGGTCCGTGCAGTAGAAGGCGTTGCTCACGAGGTGGTCGGCGCTGCCCGTGAACGACTGCGGGTACCGCGTGGCGACGGAGTACAGCGCGGCCGCGAGGTCGGCACGCGTGTCGAAGAGGACCGCGGTGTGGAACAGCCCGGCCTCGTGCGCGCCGGCGTGCCGGAGTTCGGGAGCGTGCTCGAGCACGACGATCGGCACCGACCCGCGGCCGAGGACCGTGCGTCCGGGCGACGAGGAGACGACGCTGAGCCGGACGCCCTCCGTGTAGAACGCCGTCATCCGGTCGAGGTCGGCCACGCGGAGGGTGACCGCGCCCATGCCGGTGTCGGCGGCGAGGAGGTCCTGGGTGTGCATGCCACCAGTGTCCATCCATTTGGTTGACGCGTCAACCAAATGGATGATGATCGCATCGCACTCGGCGTCCTGTCGGCGGAGGGCACCACCGGGAGGCCATGATGGACGGATGCCACGACGTCCGGACCCGCGCGACCTCCCCGCCGAGCACGTCCGTGACCGCATGTCGTCGTACATCTACGGCAACATCACCGTGCTCAGCGCCGCGATCGCCGTCGACCCCGAGCAGATCGAGCGCGGGGCGGCCGTCCTCACCGTGCTCGCCACGGCGGTGCTCACCTACCTCGCGCACGTGCTCGCCCACCTGGTCGCCCACGGCATCGGCGCCGACCGGGGTGCGGACGACGTCGCCCGTCGCGAGAGCGCGGTCGTGGTCGTCCGGAACGCGAACCCGATCGCGACCTCCGGGCTCATCCCCGCCGTGCTCTACGCCGCGGCGTGGGTCGGGTGGCTGCCGTCCGTGTGGGCGCAGGTCGCGGCGGTCGTCATCCTCGTCGTCCGCATCGGGCTCGTCGGGGTGTTCATGCAGCGGTTCTCGGGGACGCGTCCGACGTTCCTGGGACTCTGGGGCGGCATCGTGCTCGCCGCGGTCGCGTTCGTGATCGGACTCGTGAAGGTGGTGCTGACGCATTGAGTGACGAGACGACCTCGGGCGGGACGAAGCAGCGGGGTGGCTGGCGGTTCATCCGCGACCTGGCGATCATCGTCGTGGCGGCGTTGATCGCGTCGTTCCTGGTGAAGACGTTCCTGGTCCGGTCTTCTACTCCC
>NZ_BACW01000181.1:0-984 GCF_000333315.1 Curtobacterium sp. B8 | reverse complement strand
CGCCGACGCGAGCGCTTCTGGGTGAATACCACTTCATCACCCAGCAGGGCCACAAGACCCTCACGCAGGAGGACGCCGACCGCATCGCCGGTGAGGACGCCGACTTCCACATCCGTGACCTCCACGCCGCCATCGAGCGCGAGGACTTCCCGAAGTGGACGCTCAAGGTGCAGGTCATGCCCTACGCGGACGCCGAGTCCTACCGCTTCAACCCGTTCGACCTGACGAAGGTCTGGCCGCACGCCGACTACCCGCTCATCGAGGTCGGCGAGCTCGAGCTCAACCGCAACCCGGAGAACTACTTCGCGCAGATCGAGCAGGCGACCTTCGCGCCGTCGAACTTCGTCCCGGGCATCGCGGCCAGCCCCGACAAGATGCTTCTCGCGCGCATCTTCAGCTACGCGGACGCACACCGCTACCGCGTCGGCACGAACCACGCGCAGCTGCCGGTGAACGCGCCGAAGAACGAGGTGCACTCGTACTCGAAGGACGGCGCGATGCGCTTCGACTTCCAGAAGGCCGAGGTGCCGGTGTACGCGCCGAACTCGCTCGGTGGTGCGCACGCCGACCCGCAGGCGACCGACGACGTGCCGGGCTGGGAGTCCGACGGCGCGCTGCAGCGCTCCGCGGCGACCCTGCACCCGGAGGACGACGACTTCGGCCAGGCCGGCACGCTGTACCGCGAGGTCCTCGACGACGCCGCCCGTGAGCGCCTGGTCGGCAACATCGCCGGGCACGTCTCGAAGGTGACCCGCGACGACCTGCGCGAGCGGGTGTTCGCCTACTGGACGAACGTCGACGCGGACCTCGGCGCGCGCGTGCGCGCCGCTGTCGCGCCGAGCGCGCCGGGTTCCAACGAGGACCCGGAGAAGGTCGCGGTCGAGGCGTAGCCCAGCCAGCGCAGTGGCGTGGGCCCCAGGCGTGGGCCCCACCCCGCCACCTGACGGAAGGGAGGCACGGTACCGGCTGGCACCGTGCCTCCCG
>NZ_BACW01000182.1:0-1745 GCF_000333315.1 Curtobacterium sp. B8 | reverse complement strand
CTCATCGAGACGCTGCTGACCGCACAGCTCGTCGATGCGCTCACCGAGACGGGGTCCAGCAAGTGGCGGGAGTCGTGGGGCCAGGGTGTCGCCAACATCGCGTCCGCGTTCTTCGGCGGGACGGGCGGCTGCGCGATGATCGGCCAGACCGTCATCAACGTGAAGACCGCGAGCGCGAGGACCCGGATCTCGACGTTCGTCGCCGGGGCGTCGGTGCTCGTGCTGACGATCGTGCTGCACGACCTCGTGGCGCAGATCCCGATGGCCGCGCTCACGGCCGTCATGGTCATGGTGTGCGTGGCGACCTTCGACTGGCACAGCGTCCGGCCCGCCACCCTCCGTCGGATGCCGCTCGGCGAGACCGCGGTGATGGTGCTCACGGTCGTGGTGGTCGTGGCGACGGACAACCTCGCGACGGGCGTGCTCGTCGGGGTCGTCGCCGCCGCCCTGGTGTTCGCCCGTCGTGCCGCCCACGTGGTGTCGGTGGTCCGTGAGCCCGTGGACGAGCACACCGTCCGCTACCGGGTCCGTGGCGCGCTCTTCTTCGCCAGTTCGAACGACCTCGTCACACGGTTCTCCTACGCCGAGGACCCGGAGCACGTCGTGGTCGACCTGTCCGACGCGCAGGTGTTCGACGCGAGCACCGTGGCGGCCCTCGACGGGGTGGAGCAGCGGTACGCACAGCACGGCTCGACCGTCCGCGTCGAGAACCTCGACACCGGATCCGTGGCCATCCACGGGCGCCTCACGGGGCGCCTGGGCTGAACGTCCCCGCAGCCGTGAATCCCCTGGGCGGGGGGTGGGAACGCTCGGGCGACCTAGACTGGAGGCCATGCCCGCGACCCGAGTCCACCTCGTCCGTCACGGCGAGGTGCACAACCCCGACCGTGTCCTCTACGGTCGGCTCCCGGGCTTCGGGCTGAGCGAACTCGGCACGCAGATGGCGGCAGCCTCCGCGTCCGCCTGGCACGACGCCGGTGTCGACGTCCGCCGGATCGTCGCATCGCCGCTGCAGCGCACGCAGGAGTCCGCGCGGCCGTGGGCGGCCCTCTACGGGCTCGAGGTCGCGCTCGACGAACGACTCATCGAGCCGACGAACCGGTACGAAGGGCAGCCCCCGGGGTTCACGAAGCGGTCGCTGGGCCGTCCCGCGGAGTGGCCCTGGATCGCGAACCCGTTCCGCCCGAGTTGGGGCGAGGCCTACGAGTCGATCGCGAACCGCATGCTCGCGGCCGTCGCGTCGGCGTGGGAGAGCATCGACGACGGCGACGTCGTCCTGGTGAGCCACCAGCTCCCGATCTGGATGGTGCACCGCCGCCTCGCCGGCGAGCACCTCTGGCACGACCCGCGGCAGCGGCGGTGCGACCTCTCCAGCATCACGACCCTCGAGCGTGTGCCCGCCACGCCGACCGGTCGTTTCACCGAGGTCGGGTACGCGGACCCGGCCGAACGGCTGCGGGCCTCCGCGATCGACGAAGGAGCAGTGTGAGCACCAGCAGGAAGCGACTCGCGACCATCGCGGCGACGGCGGTCGTCGCCGCCCTCGCCCTCGCCGGGTGCTCGTCGAGCAACGACGCGCTCACGAAGCAGTACGGGCACGGCACCACGCAGAACTACATCTCCGGTGACGGCGCGGTGACCGAGGTCGCCGCCGCGGACCGGACCGACCCGATCTCCTTCGACGTGACGAGCATGACGGGGGAACGACTGTCGTCCAAGGCGCTCGGGGGCAAGGTCGTCGTCGT
>NZ_BACW01000183.1:0-2370 GCF_000333315.1 Curtobacterium sp. B8 | reverse complement strand
CGGCCCGGTCCGCGACATCGTCCTGCTGAACGCCGCCGCCGGCCTGGTGTCGTTCCGCCTGGCCGAGGACCCGGCCGAGGCCGACCGTCCGATCCTCCAGCGCTTCCGCGAGCAGCTCGCCGTCGCGGCCGAGGCGATCGACTCCGGCGCGGCGACGCGGAAGCTCGCCGACTGGGTCGGCAGCGCCCCCGCCGCCTGACGAGCCGCCCGTACCTGGTCCCGCAGGTACGACGCGTGCCGTCGCAGGCACGACTCGCGTCGTCGACGGCGCCCCGCGCCCACCGCGACGCCAGGGAGGCGCGGTGGGCGACGAGTGCTGCACGTCCTGGTCGACCCGCTCGAAGGTCTTGGTGACGGACTTGTTCCAGAGCCGGAGCGTGCGCTCGCGCTCGGCCTCGTCGAGCTGCGGCTCCCAGCGCTTGTCCTCCTGCCAGTTGCCGCGGAGCTCGTCGAGGTTCGCCCAGAACCCGACGGCGAGACCGGCCGCGTAGGCGGCGCCGAGCGCGGTGGTCTCCGCGACGACGGGACGCACCACGGGCACGTTCAGGATGTCGGCCTGGAACTGCATGAGCGCGTCGTTCGCGGTCATGCCGCCGTCGACCTTGAGCTCCGTCAGGTCCACACCGGAGTCCGCGTTCACCGCGTCGAGGACCTCGCGGGTCTGCAGTGCGGTGGCCTCGAGGGCGGCGCGGGCGATGTGCCCCTTGTTGACGAAGCGCGTCAGGCCGACGATCGCACCGCGGGCGTCCGGACGCCAGTACGGCGCGAACAGGCCTGAGAACGCCGGGACGAAGTACACGCCGCCGTTGTCCTCGACGGTCTTGGCGAGGGCCTCGACCTCCGGGGCGCTGCCGATGAGCCCGAGGTTGTCGCGGAGCCACTGGATGAGCGAGCCCGTGACGGCGATCGAGCCCTCGAGCGCGTAGTGGGTCTCCTGGTCGCCGAGCTTGTAGCCGACGGTGGTGAGGAGGCCGTTCTCCGACCGGACGATGTCCGTGCCCGTGTTGAAGATGAGGAAGTTGCCGGTGCCGTAGGTGTTCTTCGACTCGCCCTCGTCGAACGCCGCCTGGCCGAACGTGGCCGCCTGCTGGTCGCCGAGGATGCCGGCGATCGGCACCTCGCGGAGGAGGCTGGACGACTCGACGTGGCCGTAGACCTCGGAGGAGCTGACGATCTCCGGCAGCATCGACGCCGGCACGCCGAAGTCGGCCAGGATGTCGTCGCGCCACGAGAGCGTCTCGAGGTCCATGAAGAGGGTGCGCGAGGCGTTCGTGACGTCCGTCTTGTGCACGCCGCCGTCGACGCCGCCGGTCAGGTTCCAGAGGACCCAGGTGTCGGTCGTGCCGAACAGGAGGTCGCCGGCCTCGGCCTTCTCGCGCGCGCCGTCGACGTTCTCGAGGATCCAGGCGATCTTCGTGCCGGAGAAGTAGGTCGCGAGCGGGAGCCCGACGATCGACTTGTACCGGTCGGTGTCGCCGTCGGCGAGCTTGTCGACGATCGACTGCGTGCGGGTGTCCTGCCAGACGATCGCGTTGTAGACGGGCTGGCCGGTGGTCTTGTCCCACACCACCGCGGTCTCGCGCTGGTTGGTGATGCCGACGGCTGCGACGTCGTGCCGCGTGATGTCGGCGCGGGAGAGCGCCTGGCCGATGACCTCGCGGGTGTTGTCCCAGATCTCGATCGGGTCGTGCTCGACCCAACCCGCGCGCGGGAAGATCTGCTCGTGTTCCTTCTGTCCGACGGACACGATCGAACCGGAGTGGTCGAACACGATCGCTCGGGTGGAGGTGGTGCCCTGGTCGATGGCGACGATGTAGTCGGCCATTGGTGCTCCTTACGGGTGTTGGGTGTGCCGCGGCCGGCAGCGGTGCCGGCCGCGGCGGTGGTGAGAGAGGGAGAGGACTAGGAGACGATCGGCAGGAGGAAGGTCGAGGCGCCGGCCGCGAGTGCGCCGCCGATGAGCGGACCGACCACCGGGACCCAGGCGTAGGACCAGTCGCTCGAGCCCTTGCCCTTGATCGGCAGGAAGGCGTGCGCGAGGCGGGGGCCGAGGTCACGGGCCGGGTTGATGGCGTAGCCGGTGGGGCCACCGAGCGAGACGCCGATCGCGATGACGAGGAAGGCGACGGGGACCGCGCCGAGTTCCTTCGGCGTGCCGCCGTTCGTGAACGCGAGGACGACGAACACGAGGACGAAGGTGCCGATGACCTCGGTGACGAGGTTCCAGCCGTAGCTGCGGATGGCCGGGCCGGTCGAGAACACGCCGAGCTTGGCGGCCGGGTCCGGCTCTTCGTCGAAGTGCAGCTTGTAGGCGAGCCAGACGATGACCGCACCGATGACCGCACCGATGAGCTGCGCGATCCAGTACAG
>NZ_BACW01000184.1:0-918 GCF_000333315.1 Curtobacterium sp. B8 | reverse complement strand
AGCTTGGCGGTCTCGGTGGCCCAGAGCTCGGGGGAGGTGCTGCGGAGCGTGAAGTAGATCGCGAACAGGCCGGCGAAGAACATGACCTCGCTGCCCAGCCACACGATCGTCCCCACGGCCACGGCGTTGGGCCTGTTCAGGACCGGTGCGGTGGCAGATCTGGAGAGAGGGGTGCTAGTCACAGACTCCATTATGGCCGAAACCACCGACAGTGTTTTCGCAGCCAACTGGTGGGTCGCTCGAATTCACTACGATCGGATCATGCACGACCAACTCACCTGGCCCTCGGTGATCAGCGCGCTCATGGCGTGCCAGGACCTCTCGATCAGGCAGTCCACATGGGCCATGGAGGAGATCGTCCAGGGACGCGCGACCGCCGCCCAGATCGCGGCCTTCGCCGTGGCCCTCCGCGCGAAGGGCGAGACGGTCGACGAGGTCGTCGGCTTCCGCGATGCGATCCTCGACGCCGCGGTCCCGCTGGACGTCGACCCGATGGCGCTCGACATCGTGGGCACCGGCGGCGACGTGGTCGGCACGGTGAACGTCTCGACGATGGCGGCCATCGTGGTCGCTGCCGCCGGCGTCCCGGTCGTCAAGCACGGCAACCGCGCGAGCTCGTCGAAGTCCGGCTCGAGCGACGTGCTCGCGGCACTCGGGCTCGACCTGACGATGGACGCCGCGCGTGTTGCGGACACCTTCCGGCGTGTCGGGCTGACCTTCGCCTTCGCCAGCGCCTTCCACCCCGGCTTCGCGCACGCGGCCCCGGTCCGCCGCGAGATCGGCGTGCCGACGGTCTTCAACTTCCTCGGCCCGCTCGTCAACCCCGCGCGGTGCGAGGCCAACGCCGTCGGGGTGGCGCAGCTCGAGCTCGTCCCGATCATCACGGGCGTGTTCCAGACCCGCGGGGCGACGGCGCTC
>NZ_BACW01000185.1:0-12068 GCF_000333315.1 Curtobacterium sp. B8 | reverse complement strand
GTCCCGTCCCCGGGGGTGCGCTGGTGCACCCGCCGACGGCGGGTACGGTCGGACCATGACCGAGCCCGCGGACGACCTGGCCGACGCCCTCCGGGAGTCGGTCGGACGGCTCGTCCGGGCGACCCGCGGGCACGCCGACAGCCTCCCGCCGGCCCATTCCGCGACGTTGGGGCTGCTCGACCGTGAGGGCCCGCGCACGATCGCCGCGCTCGCCCGGCGACGCGGCGTGAAGCACCAGGGGCAGTCGCGCACGGTGGCCGAGCTCACGGCGCGCGGGATGGTCGAGCGCGAGACGTCGGGCGACGACCGGCGCGTCTCGGTGATCCGGATCACGACGGCCGGCGAGGCCGCGATCCGCGAGGACCGCCGGGCTCGTGCGGACTGGCTCGCCTCGGCGATCGACAGTGAGCTCGACGACGACGACCGGGCCCTGCTCGAACGGGTCCCGGCACTCCTCCACCGCCTCGCCGACCACGGATGATGTCTACAACAGTGTTGTAGACTTGCTCGCATGGAGCTCACGAAGTACAACCACGCCACGGTCGTCCTCGAGCAGGACGGCACCACGCTCGTCATCGACCCGGGCACCTTCACGCCCGAGTCCGCCGACCTGCTGCGCTCCGCGGTCGGCGTGCTGATCACGCACGAGCACTTCGACCACTTCGACGTCGAGGCCGTGCGCTCCGGCCTCGAGGCGAACCCGGCGCTCGTCGTGCGCGGGCCGCAGGCCGTCGTCGACCAGCTCGGGACGCACGACGGACGCGTCACGGCGGTGCAGGCCGGGGACGCGTTCGAGGTCGGGCCGTTCCCGGTGCGCGTCTTCGGCGAGGAGCACGCCGTCATCCACCCGGACATCCCCACGATCGCGAACGTCGGCTACCTCGTCGCCGACCGTGTCTTCCACCCCGGCGACGCCTACCTGGTGCCCGGCGTCCCGGTGCCCCTCCTGCTCCTGCCCACCAGCGGTCCGTGGACCCACACGGCCGAGGCGGTCGACTACGTCCGCGCGGTCGCGCCGGAGCGGGCGGTCCAGATCCACGAGGCGATGCTGAGCGACCTCGGCCAGCAGTCGGCCGCCCGGTTCCTCGGGTCGGACGGTCTCGGTCCGGTGCCCGTGACGATCCTGCCCGCGGGCGAGTCGATCACCGTCTGACCGCACGAGGCGGCCTGGGAAGGGGCACGCCCGACGCGGAGGACCATCGAGTGATGGCCGACGCACCCAGGACCGCAGTCCTCTTCGACATCGACGGCACGCTCGTCGACTCCAACTACGCCCACATCGACGCCTGGTCACGGGCCTTCGCGGCGGCGGGCGAGTCGGTCGACGCCTGGCGGATCCACCGCTCGATCGGGATGGACTCGGCGAAGCTCCTCGGAGCGCTGCTCCCCGACGCCTCGGAGGGTACCCGGACGACCGCGCAGCAGTACCACTCGGCCTACTACTCGGAGCACCAGCCGCGGCTCCGGCTCCTCCCCGGCGCCCGGGAGCTCCTCGCCGCGGTCGCCGACGCCGGGCACGCCGTGGTCCTGGCCACGAGTGCGCCCGAGCCCGAACTCGTCCGACTCCGCGAGCTCCTCGACGCCGAGCAGTGGCTCACGGCGGTGACGAGTTCGGAGGACGTCGAGCAGGCCAAGCCGGACCCGGGCATCATCCAGGTCGCGCTCGACCGGGCCGGGGCCGACGCGGGCGCGGCGGTCATGGTCGGCGACGCGGTGTGGGACGTCGAGTCGTCCGGCCGGGTCGGTGTGACGAGCATCGGCGTGATGACCGGTGGCGTCGGCGGTGACGAGCTCCGTGAGGCCGGCGCTGCGGCGGTGCACGACGACGCGGCCGCGGTCCTCGCGGCGTTCCGGGCGGGGGAGGGGCCGATCGCGGCGTTGCGCTGACCGTCCGGGCGTCCGGGCGTCTGGGCCTGCGCGTCCGGGTGTCCGGGCCTGCGCGTCCGGGCGTCGGGGTGTCCGGGCCTGCGCGTCCGGGCGTGCCGCTGCCTCGGCGTGCCAGGATCGTTCTTCGTGATCACGATCGAACGCGTCGCCTGGGACGACCCCCGCGGAGTGGCCCTCCGCGCCACGATGGACGAGGAGATGCACGAGCGCTACGGCTCGGCGAACGCGATGGAGGACCCCGCCGTCACCGCCGAGCGCGACCGCGTGCTCACCGTCGACCCGGCGGACGTCATCACCTCGGTGCTCGCGATCGACGACGACGGCACCCCGCTCGGGCACATCGCCGTGCGGCGCCTCGGGGACGAGGTCGAGCTGAAGCGCCTGATCGTGCTGTCGGCTGCCCGGGGGAAGGGTGCGGCGACGGCGTTGCTGGCCGAGGGGGAGGAGGTCGCGCGCGAGCAGGGGGCTGCGCGGGTGATCCTGCAGACCGGCGACAAGCAGCCCGAGGCCGTTGCGCTGTACCGGAAGACCGGCTGGGAGCAGATCCCGGTGTACGCGCCCTACGCGGAGACCATGCCGTGGTCGTTCTGCTTCGCGAAGGCGCTGCCGTCGTCTTCTTGATTGCACTCTCAGACCGATAGTGCAATTCTGGTGCGGTGAGCACCACCGAACGCACCCGCGCGCTGCGCCGACGCATGATCGTCGAGGCGCGCCGGGCGACGATCGAGCACGGGCTGCACGGCTTCACCATCGAGCAGCTGTGCGAGCGGGTCGGGGTGTCCCGTCGGACGTTCTTCAACCACTTCGCGTCGAAGGACGATGCCGTGCTCGGGATCGAGCAGGGCGCGTCGGAGGAGATGTTCCGTGCCTTCGCCGCCCGGACGCTCGTGCCCGAGGAGACCGACCCGCTTGGATCGGTCGTCGCGCTCGCGATCGAGCAGATGCACGTCGTCGGACTCGACCGTGCGGACGAAGCCCTCGTCCGTCGGGTGTTCGACCGCGAGCCCGCGATGGTCCCGAAGTTCCTCGACGTCGTCGACGTGCAGCTCGCCGCCGTCGCCCGCGCCGTGCGCGAGCGCTTCGGCTGGCACGACCCCGCCGACCGCCGCGCACAGCTCGTGGCGGAGACCGCGGGGGCGCTGCTCAAGGTCACCGCCGGCACCTACTTCGACGACGCCTACGACGAGGCGACCGACCCGCCGTTCGAGGCGTTGCTCACCGACAACCTCCGCCAGCTCAGGGCGGCCCTCACCACCACCGGACAGGACCCCACCGCATGACCGCCACCGCGCAGGGCGCCCGACGCGCCCGCCCCGGCTCCGACGGGCCGCTGCTGCTCACCCAGCGGCGCATCTGGATCATCTTCTCGGCGCTCATCGCCGGGATGCTGCTGTCCAGCCTCGACCAGACCATCGTCTCGACCGCGATGCCCACCATCGTCGGCGAGCTCGGCGGCGTCGCGCACCAGGCGTGGCTGACCACCGGGTACCTGCTCGCCTCGACCATCGTCATGCCCGTCTACGGCAAGTTCGGCGACGTCCTCGGGCGACGGAACCTGTTCCTCGTCGCGATCGCGCTGTTCACCATCGCGTCCGCCGGGTGCGCGTTCGCCGGTGACTTCACGCAGCTCGTGGTGTTCCGTGCCGTGCAGGGACTCGGTGGTGGCGGCCTGATGATCCTGTCGCAGGCGATCATCGCGGACATCGTGCCCGCCTCGCAGCGCGGCAAGTACCTCGGCCCGCTCGGCGCGATCTTCGGGCTCTCCGCGATCGGCGGACCGCTGCTCGGCGGCTTCTTCGTCGACCACCTCACCTGGAACTGGGCGTTCTACATCAACATCCCGGTCGGCATCGCGGCGTTCTTCGTGGCCTGGTTCGCACTCACGCTCCCGACCAAGAAGGCGACGAAGCGGATCGACGTCCTCGGCGTGCTGCTGATGTCGGCAGCCACGACGTGCCTCGTCTTCTTCTCGGAGTTCGGCGGGAGCAAGGACCACGGCTGGGACGCCCTCGAGACCTGGGCGTGGTTCGCCGGCCTCGTCGTCGCGGCCGCGCTGCTGGTGCTCGTCGAGTCGCGCGCGCAGGACCCGGTGCTCCCGCTCGCGTTCTTCCGCAACCGCACGTTCCTCCTCGCGACGGGCATCGGGCTCGTCCTCGGCATCGGCATGTTCGCGGCGATCGGCTTCGTCCCGACGTTCCTCCAGATGGCCTCGGGCACCTCGGCGGCGGTCTCCGGGCTGCTGATGCTGCCGATGATGGTCGGGCTCATCGGGACCTCGATCGTCTCCGGCATCCTGATCACGAAGACGGGCCGCTACCGGATGTTCCCGATCGTGGGGACCGTCCTCGTCGCGATGGCGATGCTCGCGATGACCCAGCTCGCGGCGGACACCCCGATCTGGCTGATCTGCGCGTACCTGTTCGTGTTCGGCGCCGGCCTGGGGTTGATCATGCAGGTGGTCGTGCTCGTCGCGCAGAACGCCGTGCCCGCGGACCAGGTCGGGACCGCGACCTCGACCAACAACTACTTCCGCGAGGTCGGGGCCTCCCTCGGCACGGCCGTCTTCGGCGCGCTGTTCACCGCGCGGCTCACCACGGCCCTGACGGACGTGTTCCGGGGTGCCGGGGGATCGGCGACGGACGCGGCGTCGTCGGCGGGGAGCATCGACCCGGCGACCGTGGCGAAGCTGCCGGCGGCCGTGCAGGACGGCATCGTGAACGCCTACGCCGACTCGCTCGCGCCGGTGTTCTGGTACCTCCTGCCGTTCATCGGCGTCGCGTTCCTGCTCGCACTGTTCCTGCCGCAGATCACCCTGTCCGACACGGCCGGCATGGTCGCCCGCGGCGAGGCCGTCGGCGGTGCGGAGGCCGAGCAGCTCGAGCGAGCGCAGCGCGGCGGCGCCGCCGCCGCGCCCGCGGCCGCGGCCGCCGACGGCGCGGGTCGAGACTCGGCCTGAGCGACAGGACTCGCGCGATCGGGTGCGAGCCTTGTCGCTGTGCGCGAGTCTCGGACGCGCCAACCACCGCACGGGAGGCGCGGGACCGGCCGGTACCGTGCCTCCCGTCCGTCTCGTGGACCGGTCCCGAGTCTCGCGGTGGGCGACGGTTCTCGCGCGGATCGGCGCGAGCCTTGTCGCTCTGCGCGAGTCTCGGACCCGCCGGCCATCGGACGGGAGGCGCGGGACCGGCCGGTACCGTTCCTCCCGTCCGTCTCGTGGACCGGTCCCGAGTCTCGCGGTGGGCGACGGTTCTCGCGCGGATCGGCGCGAGCCTTGTCGCTCTGCGCGAGTCTCGGACCCGCCGGCCACCGGACGGGAGGCGCGGGACCGGCCGGTACCGTTCCTCCCGTCCGTCTCGTGGACCGGTCCCGAGACTCGTGGTGGGCGACGGTTCTCGTGCGGATCGGCGCGAGTCCTGTCGCCCAGCGCGAGTCTCGCGCCCACGCGGCCCGCGGCGCGCGGCTCAGCCGGCGGTGCTCGCCCGCACGACGAGCCACGTCGGCAGGGACGGCGCCTCCGGGGCACCGCCGTCGAACGTCGCGAGCAGCCGGAGCGCCGCCGCCCGACCGAGGTCCGCGCCCGGGAGGGCCACGCTCGTCAGTGCGGGCGCCGTGACCGACGACGACGGCAGGTCGTCGAAGCCGGCGACCGCCAGTCGCCCGGGCACGGCCACCCCTCGAGCCGCCGCAGCACGGAGCACCCCGTACGCCAGGGTGTCCGCCGCGGCGACGACCGCCGTCACCCCGTCGTCGAGCCAGTCGTCGAGCAGGTCGTCCGCGGCCGACGCGCCGGCGTCCACGGCGAGGTCCGCCGAACCGACGATCGGGGACACCGACAGTCCGGCGGCCACGGCGGCGTCCTCCAGGAGCCGGCGGCGGAGGGCGAACGTCGCCGCGCGCGAGGTGCCGTCGAGGTACCCGATGCGGCGGTGCCCGAGGTCGGCCAGGTGCGTGACGAGTTCCTGGACGCCGGTCGCGAGGTCGTAGTTCACGGCGTCGGTCCCGCCCGGGGCGTCGAGCTGGACCACGGGGACGCCGGCGGAGAGGTCCTCGCCCGCGGCCGGAGCGTCCACGAGGATGCCCGCGGGGCGCAGCCGCTCGAAGCGCCGTACGTCCGCCGTGACCGGCTGCCGCCCGCGCTCGGTCACGGACAGCACGAGCTGGAAGCGGTCGGTCAGGGTGTCCCGGACGCCGCGGATGACCTCCGCGAAGAACGGGTTCGACAGGTCGGGGGCGATGAGGACGACGAGGTCCCCGCTACCCCGCGCCAGGGAGCTCGCCGCGTGGTCGACGACGTACCCGAGCTCGTCGACGGCCGCGCGCACCCGCTCGGCGATCGGCGCGGACACCCGGCCGCGGTCCTTGCCGTTGACCACGAGGGAGACGGTGGCGATGCTCGTCCCGGCGCGCTCGGCGACCATCGCGGCGGTCACGCGGGCGGGGGAGGGCACCAGGCGATCGTAGCGAGTGCGCGAGCCGACAAGCGCTCACGAGTTGACGTCAAGCGCTTGACGTGTTCTGATGTCAAACGCTTGACGCGCCGCGGGAGCTGATTCCTCCGCCGCGGACCCCACCGCGTCAGGCCCTGACGTCCCATCCCCGAAGAAGTGGAGACCCGCGGTGCCCCGCAAGATCATCCTCGACTGCGACCCCGGCCACGACGACGCCGTCGCCATGCTGCTCGCCCACGGGAACCCCGACATCGAGCTGCTCGCCGTGACCACCGTCGTCGGCAACCAGACCCTCCCGAAGGTCACCCGGAACGCCCTCGCCGTCGCCCGGATCGCCGGGATCACCGGTGTGCCGTTCGCCGCCGGCTCGTCACGACCGCTGCTGCGCGAGATCGAGGTCGCCGGCGACATCCACGGGGAGAGCGGCCTGGACGGGCCGGAGCTGCCCGAGCCGGCGTTCGACCTCGACCCGCGGCACGCGGTCGACCTCATCATCGACACGGTCATGGCGCACGAGCCCGGGACCGTCACCCTCGTCCCGACGGGTGGTCTGACGAACATCGCCCTCGCGGCCCGGAAGGAGCCCCGGATCGTCGAGCGTGTCCGGGAGGTCGTCCTCATGGGCGGCGGCGTGCACGTCGGCAACTGGAGCCCGGTGGCCGAGTTCAACATCGTCATCGACCCCGAAGCGGCCGACATCGTCTTCCGCGCCGGGTGGGACGTCGTGATGGTCGGGCTCGACCTGACGCACCAGGCACTGGCCACCCCCGAGGTCGCCGACCGCATCGCAGCCGTCGGCACCGGTCCGGCCGCCTTCGTCGGCGAGCTCCTCGACTTCTTCGGCCAGACCTACAAGGACGCGCAGGGGTTCGACGCACCGCCCGTGCACGACCCGTGCGCCGTGGCGTACGTCATCGACCCGACCATCGTGCGCGCCGTGCGGGTGCCGATCTCGATCGAGACACAGGGCGTCCACACCCTCGGCATGACCGTCGCGGACTTCCGCGCACCCGCGCCCGCCGACTGCCGGACGAGCGCGGCGCTCGAACTCGACCACGGCCGGTTCTGGGACCTCGTCGTCGACGCCCTCGAGCGCATCGGCGAGACACCGGACACCGGATGGACACCCCGCGGAGGCGCCAGCGCGCCGCGCGCGGACGCACCCCACGCCGTCGCCGCCGCCCTCACCGACCCCGACACCGCCGTCACCCCGGAGCACTGACCCACCATGACCACCACCTCGACGACGACGTCGACCCCGAAGCGGTCCGTCACGGCCCTCACCGCCGCCCTGCTCGCGGCGTGCATCGCGTTCCAGCTCAACGCGAGCATGCTCAGCCCGGCACTCGTCACGATGGCGCGCGACCTGCGCACGGACGACGCCACGATCGGGCTCTCGCAGACCCTGTTCTTCACCCTCGCGGCGCTCTTCTCGCTGTTCCTGCCGCGGCTGTCCGACATCGTCGGCCGGAAGCGGGTCCTCCTCGGCATGCTCCTCGTGATGCTCGTCGGCAGCGTCGTCGCGGCGCTCGCCGTGAACGTCCCGATGCTGTTCGTCGGTCGGATGATCCAGGGCGTCACCGGCCCCGTCGTGCCGATCGGCCTGCTCGTGCTCCGCAACGAGATCGCCGACCCGAAGCGCTACGGCGCGGCACTCGGCCTGCTCACCGCGGTCAACGGCGGCATCGCGGGCGTCGACGCCCTCGCCGGCGGCTGGATCGCCACGCACTTCGGCTTCCGGGGCATCTTCTGGGTGATCGCGGCCGTGACCGTCGTCGCCGCCCTCATGGTGGCCGCCTGGGGCGTCGAGTCGAAGCCGTCCGCCGGCACCCGGATGGACTGGTGGGGTGTCCTGCCGCTCGTCGTCAGCGTCGGCGCACTGCTCACCGCGTTCAACGAGGCGGGCAAGCTCGCAGCCGCCGACTGGGGGCTCGTGGTGGGTGGCATCGTCCTCGCCCTCGTCGCCTTCGGCGTCTTCTGGTCGGTCGAGTCGTGGGTGCGCGAGCCCCTCGTCGAGACGCGGTTCCTCAAGCGCCGCGGGACCTGGGCGCTCCTCGTGACGACACTGCTCACGATGACGGGTGTGTTCGCGGTCGTGAACGGACTGGTCACGAGCCTCGCGCAGAACCCGGACGCCGGCTTCGGGATGGAGGCCGACCTCGCCTCACTCGCGTTCCTCACGCCGTACGCGCTGGTCGGCTGGGTCGTCGGACCCTTCGCCGGTCGGCTCGCGCCGACGCTCGGCTACCGGGCGGTCCTCCGCGTCGGCCTCGTCGGGAGCATCGTCGCGACGCTCGTGATGGCGTTCGTCGGCGTGCACTCGCTCCCCGTGCTCGTCGCCGCCACGGTCCTCATCGGCATCACGTACGCGGGCATCGCGAACATCATCCTGAACGGCCTCGGCATCGTCCTCTCGCCGGAGTCGAACCCCGGGTTCCTCCCCGGCCTCAACGCGGGGGCGTTCAACCTCGGCGCGGGCATCAGCTTCGCGGTGCTCCCGGCGCTCCAGACCGCGCTCGGGACCGGCGGGTCCGCGGGCACCGCCGGGTACTCCGGTGGCATGCTGCTCGGTGCCGTGATCACCTGCGCGGCACTCGCCACGTCCTTCCTCATCCCGCGCCCGGCCTCGGCCGAGACAGGAGCAGCCGCATGACCGGCATCGTCGTCGTCGGCAGCCTCAACGCGGACCTCGTGGTCCGCACGGAGCGCTTCCCGAAGCCCGGTGAGACCCTCCAGGGGTCAGACCTCGCGATCCTCCCCGGTGGCAAGTCCGCCAACCAGGCCGTGGCAGCCGGGAGGCTCGGGGGCACGGTGCGCATGATCGGTGCGGTCGGCGACGACGGGAACGGTGCGCTGCTGCGCGACTCCGTCGCGGCCGCCGGTGTCGACACGACGCACGTCGCCGTCCGCGAGGGGGTCGCCACCGGCACGGCGGTCATCACGGTCGACGGCGCCGGCGAGAACACCATCGTGATCTCCGCCGGGGCGAACGGCACGCTGACGCCGGCCGACGTCCCCGCCGACGCCTTCGCCGACGCCGGGGTGCTCGGGCTCTGCCTCGAGGTGTCGCTCGACGTGGTCCTCGCCGCAGCCCGGGCCGCGCACGAGGCCGGGGTGACGGTCCTCACGAACCTCTCACCGTTCGGTGCCGTCCCGCAGGAACTGCTCGACCTGACCGACGTCCTCCTCGTGAACGAGCACGAGGCCGCGGAACTCGGTGACCACGGCGTCCGCCGCTCGATCGTCACCCGCGGCGGGGCCGGTTGCACGGTGCACGACGGCGCCGCAGAGCCCGTCCCCGTCGATGCCGTCCGGGTCAAGCCCGTCGACACGACCGGCTGCGGTGACGCGTTCATGGGTGCCGTCGCGCTGCGGCTCGCCGCCGGGGACACGCTGCTCGACGCCGCCCGGTTCGCGGTCGGGGTCGGGGCGTACGCCGCGACGAAGCCGGGCGCGCAGGCGTCCTACCCGACCACTGCCGAACTGGAGGCGTTCCTGCGGGCGTGAGACGCGCCTCCAGTCCGCACTAGCGTGGTGCCATGCGCGTGGGAGTCCTCGACATCGGGTCCAACACCGGCCACCTGCTCGTGGTGGACGCCCACGGCGGTGCCGCGCCGCTCCCGGCGTCCTCGTTCAAGCAGCCGCTGCGCCTGGCCGAGCACCTCGACGGATCGGGTGCTGTGACCCGAGCGGGGATCGACGCGCTCACGGCGTTCGTCGCCGACGCCGTCCGCATCGCCGAGGACCGCGGCTGCGAGGACATGCTGGCGTTCGCCACCTCGGCCGTCCGCGACGCCGTGAACTCGGACGCCGTCCTCGCCCACGTCGAGGCCGAGACGGGCGTCGAGCTCGCCGTGCTCTCCGGTGGCGACGAGGCGCGGCTGACCTTCCTCGCCGTCCGCCGCTGGTTCGGCTGGTCCGCCGGTCGACTCGCGGTGTTCGACATCGGTGGTGGTTCGCTCGAGATCGCCGGGGGAGCGGACGAGGCCCCCGACGTCGCGTGGTCGATGCCGATCGGCGCCGCACGGCTCGCCCGCTCCTTCTTCGCCGCCGGCACACCGACCGAGGACGACGTCCGGCGGCTGCGGCACGAGATCCGGGTGTCGATCGCACGGGACGCTGGGCTCCTGCTCCGCTCCGGACGGCCCGACCGTGCCGTCGCGACCTCGAAGACGTTCCGGTCGATCGCGCGGATCTGCGGCGCCGCGCCCTCAGCCGAAGGGCCGCTCGTCCCGCGGTCACTCGACGGCGCCGAGCTCCGGCGGCAGCTGCCCGGCCTGCTCCGGATGACGGTCGACGAGCTCGCGACGCTGCCCGGTGTCTCGCCGAGCCGGGCGCACCAGGTCGTCCCCGGAGCGCTCGTGGCCGAGGCGTGCCTCGACATCTTCGACCTGCCCGCGCTCGAGGTCTGCCCGTGGGCGCTGCGCGAGGGCGTGATCCTCGAGCGGCTCGACCAGCTGTCCGTGCTGGGCTGAGGTCGGGGTCAGGCCCTCCGGGGTGGGGCGAGCAGCCAGGGGCGGATGAGCCCCGTGACGAACGGCAGCACCCAGAACGTCATGATCGGCGTGAGCACGAGCGTCGTCACGAGGACCCGGGGCAGCACCGGGAGGTGTCCGAACGCCGGCACGAGCCAGCCGACCAGGTACGTGAAGACGAGGTTCACCGGGAAGAAGCCGAGCCAGATGCTCACCGCCTGCTTCCACCGCGGCGGCGCGCTCGACGTCGGGGCGTCCTGCGGAGCGTCGAACCACCCCTCGATGCCGGTGCGCTTCTCGACGCGGGACTCGACGACGAGGTCGCGGCCGAGGTCCAGCCACCGCAGCCGGTCGTCGGAGTTCTCCCACGTGGCGAGCTGCTCGTGGTCGGCGAACCGGTAGAGCATGTGCCACTCGTGGCTCGTCGCGTGCGAGCGGACCCAGCCCGAGCCGAGGAAGCCGGGGTAGCGGTTCGCGAGGTTCACGCCCGACTGCACCCAGCGGGTGGCGTCCGGGATGCGGTCGGGTTCGACGAGGCGGGTGATGGACACGGTGACGGGCGGGCCTGCACTCACGGATGACGAGGACAGGCTCCCAGGCTCTTGTGGAGTCATGCCTCCAGTGTCCCCGATGCGTGTTTCCGCTGCGTGACGGAGCGCCCGGCCGTGCTCCTCGTGGCGACCAGTACGGTCGCGGCATGAGCGAGTTGCAGCGGGGCCGGAACGAGACCCCGACCGAACGGTGGGACCGCAACTGGAGCGACATCCAGCAGGAGCTCCGGATCGTGCAGACCGGCACGCAGATCCTCGCCGGGTTCCTGCTCACGCTGCCGTTCCAGCAGCGGTTCTCCTCGCTCAGTAGCCGGCAGGAGACGATCTACCTCACGCTCGTCGTGCTCGCCGTCGTCGTCACCGTCGTGGCGCTCGCCGTGGTCGCCACCCACCGGCTGGTGTTCAAGCAGCGGCAGAAGCACGACCTCGTCCGAGCAGGCAACGTCCTGCTGCTCGTCACGCTGTTCGCCGCCGCACTCCTGTTCGCGGGGACCGTCTGGTTCGTCTTCGACGTGGTGCTCGGCGGCCGCGGCGGGATCATCGCCGGCGTGGCCGTGTTCGTGGGCACCGGGACGCTGTGGACGGCCCTGCCCACCGTGCTCCGCCGGACCGCGAAGGACACGGAGGACTAGGAGGACACGGAGGACCAGCCGGGTCCGAGGACCAGCAGCAACCGAGGACTAGCTCGCGCGCTTCTTCGCGGCGGG
>NZ_BACW01000186.1:0-24972 GCF_000333315.1 Curtobacterium sp. B8 | reverse complement strand
TCCCGTCCGTCACGCCGGTGACGACTACTGCTCGAACGTCGCGTGCAGCTCGATGTCGACGCCGGTGAGCGCCTTCGAGACCGGGCAGGTGGCCTTGGCCTCGTCAGCGGCCTTGAGGAAGGCCGCCTCGTCGATGCCGGAGACCTCGCCGCTCACGGTGAGGACGATGCCGGTGAGCTTGAAGCCACCGGCCGAGTCCGGGCCGAGGGAGACGTCGGCCTTGACGTCGAGCGCCTCGACGGTGCCGCCGGCCTCGCCGAGGATCGCCGAGAACTGCATCGCGTAGCAGGAGGAGTGCGCGGCGGCGATGAGCTCCTCGGGGCTGGTGGTGCCACCGGCGTCGTCGGCGGCGCGCTTCGGGAAGGACACGTCGTAGGTGCCGACCTTCGAGCTCGAGAGTTCGACCTGACCGGAACCGTCGTTGAGGCCGCCGTTCCAGGCGGTGCGTGCGGTGCGCGTGGGCATTCCCGCTCCTTTCGTGTGGGGGTCGGCTCCGTGGAGCCGTCTGCTCCTGGTCGGAGCCAAGGCCGAGTCAATCGGAGAACGCTCGTTCTCGCAACCCGCTCACGGGGAAGACGCAGGTCTGCCCTACGATCGGGCGCATGGGGGACAGAGCGTCGTTCCGGTCGCGTGTGACCGTGCAGGGCCCGGTCGACGTGTCCGGGCGCCCGGACGTCGCCTGGGTCCGCTTCTGGACGCAGGGGTGGCGGTTCCACGGCCGCGCGAGCCGGAGCGAGTTCTTCTGGGTCATCGCCCTGCAGGCCGTGGTCGTGCTCGCGGTGTGGTGGCTCGTGGTGCAGCTCGGCATGACGGCGCGTTGGACGGTGTACGCGGACCCGTTCGGCATCGTGCCCTCGCCGCAGGTCGGGTTCCACCTGTTCGAGATCCACCGGGACCGGTACTCCGCCGCGTGGTGGGGCTACGGGACCGGTCGGGACACCTGGCCGGACAGCTGGGACGTCGCGATCATCGTCGGGGTCCTGGTGACCGCGATCCCGCGGTGGTCCTTGCTCGTCCGCCGACTGCACGACCGCGACCACACGGGCGTGTGGATCCTGCTCCTGGTGTTCACCGGGCCGATCGGGTGGCTGGTCGTGACCGGCATGGTCGTCAGCCGTGCGCGGGTGCGCGGGGCCCGGTTCGACCGCGGGGTGTTCGCCGGGCGGCGCGAGCCCGACCTCGCCGCCGACGGTGGCGCCCTGACGACGATCCGGTAACGCCCCTGGTGCGCCCGGAGTCACCGGGGCTACGGTGGGGTCGCGGGGCAGGGGCTGCCCCGCAGTGGGGAGCAGATCATGTCGACGAACCCGGACTACACCGAAGCGGTCAGGCCGCGGAGTTCCGGCAACGGGACCACCGATGGTGGCATGACGATGGGGATCCCGTACGACGCCCCGGAGCGCGGCCTCGTCAGCGGCGACGCCGAGCCGGTCTCGCGGTCGGGGCTCGCCTGGCGGATCGTCGCGTCGATCGTCCTCACCGTGGTCGGCATCAACGCGCTGGTGGTCGTCGGGCGGATCCTGGCCGGGCCGGCGGACGTGTGGGCGGGGGCGATCGGCATGGCGCTGGTCGCCGTGCTGGCGCTCGCCTACCCCGTCGTGAACGTGGTGCGCTGGGTGCGCGCCTCCCGGCGGTAGACCCGCACGACGACTGACGGGAGGCGCGGTGACGGCTGGCACCGCGCCTCCCGTCCGCCGTCAGCGTGCGATCGCGTAGCCCTGCGCGCCACGCGGGTTCGCTGCGGCTCCGACCACCCCGGAGGACGGCTCGCGGGTGACGCAGCACAGTCGCCCGAGCGCCCAGTCACCGGCGCGGGTCACGACGTGGCCACGTGCCTCGAGTCCGGCGATCACGTCGTCCCCGAGCCGGTCCTCGACGACCAGGCCCGCCGGCTCCCACGTCCGCGGCCAGAACGACCCCGGGAACGACGTCGTGTGCAGCGCCGGGGCGTCGATCGCCTGCTGCGGCGAGTACCCGCCGACGATCCAGCGGAGCAGGAAGAGGAGCTGCCACTGGTCCTGCTGGTCGCCGCCGGGCGAGCCGAGCGCCGCGACGGGCTGCCCGTCCCGCAGCACGAGGGTCGGCGTGAGGGTCGTCCGCGGGCGCCGGCCGGGCGTCAGCGTCGTGGCCGTCCCCTCCTCGAGCCAGGTCATCTGCAGGCGGGTGCCGAGGCAGAACCCGAGCTCCGGGATCGTGGGGGACGACTGCAGCCATCCGCCGGAGGGCGTCGCGCTGACCATGTTGCCCCACCGGTCGACGACGTCGATGTGGACCGTGTCGCCGCGGGTCTCGCCGGTCGGGGCGACGAAGGGCTCGCCGCGGTCCTCCACGGGGACCGCGCGGGCGGCGTCGCGGGCCACCCGGACGGTGGGCTCCCCGGCGGAGCCGCCGGCGTCGGTGGCGTACGTGGTGCGGAGCGGCGGTGTGGCGTGCTCGAAGCCCGGCACCGTGCCCGGCCGGAGCTCCGCTGACGCCCGTTCCCCGATCAGCGTGCGGCGCTCGTCCGTGTACGCGTCGGACAGCAGCACGTCGAGCGGCACCTCGCCGTCGCCGTAGAACAGGTCGCGGTCGGCGAGGGCGAGCTTCTGCGCCTCGACGATCGTGTGCGCGCCGACCTCGGTGGACGGGTCGAGCAGTGCGTCGTCGAGCGGTTCGAGCAGTCGCAGCGTCTCGAGGAGCGCCGGGCCCTGCCCCCACGGTCCGGTCTTCGCGATCGTGCACCCGCGGAACTCGGTCGTCGTGGCCGGCTCGTACGTCGCCCGGAACGCCTGGAGGTCGGACGCACGGATCACCCCGGCGTGGTCCGTGCCGGAAGCGTGGCGGTGCGGTTCGCGGACGAACCGGTCGATCGCCTGCGCCACGAACCCCTCCGCCCACTCGGTCCGGGCGGCGTCGATCCTGGCGGTGCGTCCGGCGTGGTCGCCGCCCGCGGCGACCAGCCGCTCCAGGACCGAGGCGAGCGCCTCGTTGCGCACGACGGTCCCGGGTTCCGGCACCGCGCCTCCCGGCAGCCACCGCTCGGCGGAGGTGGGCCAGTGGTCCCGGAAGAGGTCCTGCACGGCGGTGATGGTCCGGACCACGGCCGGCGCGATCGGGTGCCCGTCACGGGCGTAGCCGATCGCGGGGGCGAGGACGTCCGCGAGGTCCCAGGTCCCGCGGTCACGGAGCAGGAGCAGCCAGGCGTCCACCGCGCCCGGGACCGTCGCCGCCAGCGCACCGGCGCCCGGCACGAGGTCGAGCCCCTCGTCCAGGTAGTGCTCGCGGGTCGCTCCGGCCGGTGCCGGACCCTGACCGCAGAGCACGACGGGAGTCGGGTCGTCGGCGGTCGCGAACACGGCCGTGAGGTCGCCGCCGGGGCCGTTCAGGTGCGGTTCCACGACGTGCAGCACGAACGCTCCGGCCACCGCCGCGTCGAAGGCGTTGCCGCCGCGCTCGAGGACCGACTGCGCGGTCGCGGTCGCGGTCCAGTGGGTCGCTGCGGCGGCGCCGAACGTGCCGGCGAGGTCCGGGCGGGTGGGGGTCGACGTCGGCGGGGTGAAGGCGGGGTTGGGCGTGGGCATGCCTCCCATCCTGCTCCGTGCCGGCCGTTGCCCCCGGAACTGGGGTTGTGCTCAGCAACGCGGAACACCGACCATCGTTCGGTGACTCGTGCAGGGCGGGTCGCAGTCCGTGCAGGGGCACGGCGCACACCGACCAGCAGGGGAACCATGACCAGCAACCCGTCCACCGTCACGCGTCCGCGCCGGATCGCCCGACGGGGTCTCGTCCGGATCGCGGCCGTCGCCACTGCCCTCGCCGTCGGCGCCGGCGCGCTCGTCGCCGTCGCCGCGCCGGCCTCGGCGTCCGTCGTCTACAAGGAGACCGTCCCGGCCGGGACCACCCTCTTCCCCGGCGACTCCGTCACCTCGGCCAACGGGCAGTTCCGCCTGATCATGCAGGGCGACGGCAACCTCGTCGAGTACGGCATCGGGAACGCGGTGCTCTGGGCGTCCGGGACGTCGAACCAGCCCGGGGCCGTCGTGAAGATCGGGACGAACCGCGCGGTCGACATCCTCCGGAACGGCAAGCGGGTCGAGCGGTGGTCCTCGGCGGGCACGAAGCAGTCGACCTCGTTCAAGGTCCGCGGCGACGGCACGATGGCGCTCCTGTCCGGCACCACCTCGATCGTCGCCTGGAACGGCTACCAGGCCAGCATCCCGGCCGGGAACACCCTCCTGCCCGGCACCACCCTGCGCTCGGACACCGGGACGACACGGACCCTCGCGATGCGCATGGACGGCAACCTCATGCAGAAGCAGGGCTCCAAGGTCGTCTGGCAGTCGGGGACCAAGGGCAAGACCGGTGCCTGGACGGAGCTGCGGTCGGACGGCAACCTCATCGTCTGGTGGCGCAACGCCGCGCGGACCAAGGTCGCGCTGTGGTCCACCAAGACGACCAAGGCCGGCGGGGGGAACCTCCTCGTGCAGGTCGACGGCAACGTCGTGCTCTACGGCGGTCAGGACACCCGGGTGTGGTCGACGAAGCCCGTCACCGGCCTGCTCTGGCCCGTCAACGGCACGAAGATCACCGGCCGGTACGGCGACGACCGCGGCGAAGGACACGTGCCCCGCTACCACCAGGGCACCGACGCACCCGTGGCGGTCGGGACGCCCGTGTACGCCTCTGCGACCGGCACTGTGACGAGCACGGTGGCGAACAACGCCTCGTACGGCAACTACATCGTCGTGACCTACGGCAACATGACGGTGCTGACGGCGCACCTCAGCAAGATCGAGGTCAAGCAGGGGCAGATCGTCTCGGTGCGGACCGAGATCGGGAAGTCCGGGAACACCGGGCAGTCGACGGGACCGCACGTGCACGTCGAGACGCGGCGGGCCGGCACCCTCGTCGACCCGTTGTCGGTGCTGCACTTCCGCTGACGCAGCCGCGATCGGGGCGCGGCCGGCCGGGATGGCCCGCACGCGTGCTGCGTGCGGGCCGCCCGTCTCAGTCCCTCCGCCAGACGTCGAGCAGGAGCCTGGTGCAGGCCACGAGCAAGCTCGCGACCTGCAGCCAGGACACCCGACGCCTGGGTTCGGACTCGTTGTCCTTCGACATCGAGACCACCTCTGGTGTCAGCGCCGGCGGACACGAAGAGCGGGGGTGCCGAGGGGTGCGTCCGTGACCGGGGTCACGTATGCTGATTCCGAGCGATCCGCTCGGGACGTACGCGGTCCCTCTGCACTCCACTCGGAGAGCAATTCGAAGCCCATCACTGTTCGCGCGGTGGTGGGCTTCATCCTTGCCCGGGGCGATCGTCCGGCGACCGCCGCCCCGCCGAGCAGCCTATCCTTGATGTGTGATGTTCCACCTACCGTAGTTTGGCCACTGCCCGCGAAGTGGGGGCGCGAGCGATCGCATTGGTGACGGGTCTTCAACTAACGTTGGATCGACTCAGGGGAGGAACGATGGAGTTCGAAGAGCGTCTCGCGGCGCTGGCGACGAAGGTGCAGAACCAGCGCGACGCGATCCAGACCGAGGAAGCGACGAAGAACGCGTTCGTGATGCCGTTCATCTCGACGATCCTCGGCTACGACGTGTTCAACCCGCTGGAGGTCGTGCCCGAGTTCACCGCCGACGTCGGGGTGAAGCGCGGCGAGAAGGTCGACTACGCGATCATGCGCGACGGCGAGGTGCAGATCCTCATCGAGTGCAAGAAGTCCTCGGGTCAATTGACCATCGAGAACGCGGCGCAGCTGTTCCGGTACTTCTCGGTCACCAACGCACGAATCGCCGTCCTGACGAACGGTGAGGTCTACAACTTCTACACGGATCTCGACGCGCCGAACAAGATGGATGACCGACCCTTCCTCGTCCTGGACCTCGCGGACATCGACGAGACCCTGCTGCCGGAGCTCCGGAAGCTGACGAAGGACGTCTTCGACCTCGACTCGGTCATCAGCGCCGCTGAAGAACTGAAGTACGTCGGTGCCATCAAGCGAGCGATCTCCGTGCAGTTCCGCGAGCCCGAGGAGGACTTCGTCCGGCTCTTCGCATCGCGGGTCTACGACGGCCGCTTCACCCAGGAGGCGCGGACACAGTTCACGACCCTGGTCGCGAAGGCCTCGAAGCAGTTCCTCAACGAGCAGGTGAACGACCGGCTGAAGACCGCGCTCGGCGCTTCCTACAGCGCTCCGGTCGAGGCCGCAGCCCCGGAGGAGGCCGTCACGAGCGCGCCGGTCGTCGAGGGTGATCTCGACCGGGACACTGAGATCGAGACGAC
The DNA here is from genome assembly GCF_000333315.1 of Curtobacterium sp. B8. Classification (NCBI taxonomy): domain Bacteria; kingdom Bacillati; phylum Actinomycetota; class Actinomycetes; order Micrococcales; family Microbacteriaceae; genus Curtobacterium; species Curtobacterium sp. B8. The sequence goes on along the minus strand of NZ_BACW01000186.1, from coordinate 18,710 downwards.
GCTCGAGGAACTCGAGGGCTACCAGATCGTGAAGGCCATCGCCTGCAGCGAGGTGAAGCCGGACCGCATCGCGCACCGGGACCAGAAGTCGTACTTCGCCGTCCTGCTCGACGACAACAACCGCAAGCCGATCGCTCGGCTGTGGTTCAACGGCAAGAAGCAGAAGTACCTCGGGCTGTTCGACGAGAACAAGGTCGAGACGAAGCACCCGATCGATGCGCTCGACGACATCTACGTGCACGCTGAGGCAATCCGATCGACCACGAAGCGCTGGGGTAGCGTCTGATGCGACTACGTGAGGTGCGGCTCGAAGGCTTTCGGGGGTACAAGACGGGCGTGGCGATTCCGGTCGGCGAAAGTCTTACGGCGCTCGCAGGTCGGAACGACGCGGGAAAGTCGACGGTGTTGGAGGCCTTGGAGATCTTCTTCGGGGCTTCAAAACTCGCGTCGAGCGACATCAGCGTGGGCTTCAATGGGGATGTGGCGATCACTTGCTCATTCGATGACTTGCCGAATGAGGTTGTCGTAGACTCGGCGCGGTCTACGTCTCTGGCAGAAGAATACCTGCTCAATGGGGATGGGTATCTCGAGCTAACAAAGCGTTGGGTCAGCGGTCGCACTGGGACACCAGTGCTCTCTGCGCGGGCGAATCACCCTGTTTTTGATTCGGGCGATGACCCGCTGAATTCGAAGATAGCCGAACTTCGGGCTTTGGCGTCGAAGTTCGCAGTGGACCTCAATGCCGTCGACGCGCGAGTCAAGTCAGAAATTCGGCAAGCCATCTGGAATCACGCACTTGTTACAGGGAGTGCGCGACTCGAGGTATCAGATGTCCCCCTCGCATCGGAGGATGGCAAGGATGTCGGAATCGCCCTTTCTCGCTACTTCCCTATTTTTCATCTTTTCCGTTCGGATCGCGCGGGTGTTGAGTCTGATCAATTGGCGCAAGATCCTGCTCGAGCTATCGTGAAGTCTGTACTCGATCGCCACGCGGACGAGCTCGCCTCCGTCAATGCGACCATTCAGTCGGAGATTTCCGCAATGCTAGAAGCGGTCGTCGAAAAACTGGGAGAAGTGGCCCCCGGGCTTGCGCGGGAGCTCCAGCCAGTTGAACCAGAACCGTCCTGGTCCAAAGCCTACAGCGGAATGCAGTTTGTTGATGATTCCGGGGTCCCTCTAGCGCGACGTGGGAGCGGCACGCGTCGGCTTGTACTCCTTAGTTTCTTCCGGGCTGAAGTCGAGAAGGTGTTGAGCGATGACGAGGGGATGAATCGATCCGTAATCATTGCTGTGGAGGAGCCCGAGACTGCGCTTCATGCGGACATGCAGCAGGAGATTTTGGCTGCCTTAAGTGAGGTTGCTGAGCTGCCCGGCAGGCAGGTGATCATCACGACACATAGTGCGAATTTGCTCCGGAATGTCTCCGCCTCGGATATTCGTTACATACGAGGGACTCAACTCACCCGCGAGTGCGTAACTGCGGAAGCTGATGGCGGAGCATTGCTATTCGAAGAGCTCAATGAAAGTCTGGGGCTTTTCACTGACCATAATGTGAGGTGCTTTGTTCTTGTCGAGGGGAGGAATGATATCTCGGCCTTGAAGAACCTCTCCAGTGCGCTCGCGCAGTCAGGGGCAATGGGTATCCGATCATTCGGGGAGCTGGAGCGCGAAGGGCGGCTCGCGTTCATGCCAATTGGGGGCTCCGGCAGTGCCTCACTGTGGGCAAGTACGCTCTCCCCTTTCAGAAGACCGGAAGTCCACCTGTTCGACAGTGATCGGATAGAGGCGGGAGGCCCGCTCAAAGCGGCTGTGCAGGCCGCCGTCGACCAGGCTACAGAGCAGCAAACCGTCGTGGTTCTTCAGCGCCGTGAGCTGGAAAACTACCTCGACCGTCAAGTGCTCGTCGATACCTACGCCGAGATTAGCGATTTTGCCGAGCGCTTTGACGCACTGCTTCCAAATGCAGGCGCGCACTTCGCGGATTTTCCCACAACCTGCGCCCGCATTGTGTATGAAAGTGCTACAGGAGGCGACTGGGACCAGCTCGAAGAACGGTCCAGAGCGAAGAAGGAAACCAAGGTCAAGAAGCGCCTCGCTGAAGCGTTCGGCGCTCCAGCGTACGCAAAACGCTTCGCGGACGCGGAGACTGACTTGCTTGACTGTCTACGAACAATCAGCTGGATGGCCGAGTCAAACGAGGCTGTCGGGGCTGGGGCTCGGTAGAGCCACCTTCGAAGGCTCGCCGTAGGGTGGACGGGATGGAGAAGCGCGGCGGACGGGTCATCGTGCTGGTGGCGATCGGGATCGTGGCGGGGACTCTCTCCGGCCTGTTCGGCGTCGGCGGCGGGGTCATCGTCGTGCCGGCCCTGATGGCGTTCCTCCACCTCGACCAGCGCCGGGCATCGGCGACGTCCCTTGTGGCGATCGCCCCCGCGGCCGTCGTCGGGGCGATCACGTACGGCGTGCAGGGCGAGGTGCACTGGCTCGCGGCCCTGACCCTGGCGGTCGGCAGCGTCGTCGGTGCTCCGATCGGCGCGCGGCTCCTGCGGGCGCTGCCGCTCCGGGTCCTGCCGTGGATCTTCGTCGGGTTCATCGCCGTCGTGCTCGTCTCGCTGTTCGTGGCGGTGCCGACGCGCGGAGGCGAGGTGCACTTCGGTGTCGTCGAGGCGATCGTCCTTCTGCTGCTCGGGCTGCTGTCGGGCGTGCTGTCCGGGCTCGTCGGGGTCGGCGGCGGGGTCGTCATCGTGCCGGGGCTCGAGGTGGCCCTCGGCGCGGGCGATCTGCTCGCGAAGGGCACCTCGCTGCTCACCGTGGTGCCGACGTCCGTCTCGGGCACGGTGGCGAACCTCCGACGCCGAGCGGTGGACCTGCGGGTCGGCCTCACGATCGGCGTCACGGCGGCGGTCTGCGCTCCCGGAGGCGCGTGGATTGCCCGCCTCGTCGATCCGCAGGTGGGCACCTGGCTCTTCGCAGCGTTCCTCGTGGTGGTCGCGGTGATCGTCCTGTGCCGCGGTCGCCGGACCGCACCGCGGAACGAGGCGACGGACGGGGAGGTCGCGTGACGCGCCTCCGGTCCGGCGGTGGACGGAACCCGGCGGATGCGGGGGCCGTGCTCGCGGCGTTCGCGCGCACACCCGGTGACGTGCCGGCGGCGCGACGCGTCGCGCGGCAGTTCGCCGACCTCGACGAGGGTGAGCGGTCCGCGCTGCTCTGGAGCGAGGACCGGGGCGCGCGGCTCGTCGCCGTCCTGCTCCTCGTGCAGGCGATGCGGGAGCACCCGGACCGGGAGCTGACCGACGAGTACCTGTCGGCGGCGAAGGCGGAGCGGTTCGACGACACGGTGCTGGTCGACCTCGGGGCGGAGGAGCTCGTGGGTGCCCCGCTCGTCGGGGGCTCGACCGGCCCGCTGTTCGCGCTCGTGAAGTCCGACGTGGCGATGGTCCGTCGGATCGCGGTCGTGGCCACCCTGGCGTTCGCGAAGCAGGGTGACGCCGAGGTGCCGCTCGCCATTGCGGGGCGGCTCGTGCGGGAGCGGAACGACACCGTGCAGTCGGCGCTCGGCCGGGTGCTCCGCGAGACCGGCAAGCGGGCATCCGAGGCGGCGCTCGTGGCGTTCCTCGAGCAGCAAGGGCGGTTCCTGAGCCCTACGGCCCGAGCGACCGCGACCGAGCATCTCCCGTCGGCGGAACGCGACCGACTGCGCGGCTGACCCCGCAGGCCGGGGCGCTGACACCGTCCAGACGTCGGACGGCGCCACCCAGCGAGGGATCAGTCGGAGTCCGTCGATTCCGCGAGGACGGTCGTGAGCGACACGACGACGCCGTCCCGGACCTCGACGACATCGACGCCCCGGACCGCCGGCGCACCGACCGGGCCCAAGCCCCACGCGAGGACCCCGTGGTGCTCGGAGACGTAGCGACGCCCCTCCTCGACGAACTGGAACGCACCGGGCGCCTCGTCGAGGATACCCGCGGCCTTCTGGTCGAGGGCGTCCCAGCCGGTGACGGTCCCCTCGGGGTCGGTGAAGGTCACGTCGGGGGAGTACGTCCGCTCGATCGCAGCGCGCCGTGCGGCAGCGTCGCGGTTCCCGAAGACGTCGTGGAGGTTCGTGGTCAGCAGCTCGGACACGGTCGACATGGGCGGAGCCTAGCCTGGGCGCATGCACACCGAGGTGCCCCGACCCCGCATCGATGCCGCGCTCGTGGAACGGCTCGTGGCCGCCCAGTTCCCGGAGTGGTCCGGGCTGCCCGTCCGCGAGGTCGATCCGCAGGGGTGGGACAACCGCACCTACCGGCTCGGCAGCGAGTTGGCCGTCCGGCTGCCGAGCGCAGCCGGCTACGTCGCAGCCGTCGAGAAGGAGCAGCGCGTCCTGCCGTACCTCGCAGCGCGGCTCGACGTCCCGGTGCCGGAGCCGGTCGGCCTGGGGGTCCCGGCCGAGGGCTACCCGTTCCCGTGGTCGGTGCGCCGCTGGATCGACGGCACGGTCGCTGCCCGGGCCTCGACCCTCGACCGATGGGTCCTCGCCGCTGACGTCGGTGCGGTGCTCCGGCAGCTGCGGGCCGTGCCGGCGGGTGACGGTCCGGTCGCCGGAGCGCACTCGTTCCACCGGGGAGCGCACCCGTCGCACTACGCGGTCGAGGTGGTCGCGGCGCTCGACCGGCTCGGTGACGCCGTCGACCGTCATGCGTGTGAGGCGGTCTGGGGCGCAGCGACCGCCTCGGTCCGGGACCGGCCGGCCGTGTGGTTCCACGGTGACGTCGCCCCGGGCAACCTGCTCGTCGACCGGGACGGACGGCTCTCGGCCGTGCTCGACTTCGGCACGTGCGGTGTCGGTGACCCGGCGTGCGACCTCGTCCTCGCCTGGACGTTCCTCGACCCGGAGGCCCGACGGGTGCTCGGCGACGCCGTCGGCCTCGACGCCGGCACCTGGGCACGGGCGCGGGGCTGGGCGCTCTGGAAGGCGCTCATCATGCTCGCGGGGAGCGCCGGGCCCGGGGACCGCGCCGAGCACGAGGCGGTGCTGCGGGCGGTCCTCGCCGATCCGGTCGCCTGAGGCGCCGGGCGCGCGTGCTCAGCGTGAGAACACGTCGTCCAACGTGTAGGTCCCCAGCCGACGCTGCCGAACGAGGGCGCCCAGCCGGGGCAGCGCGCGGATGGTCCCCGGGAAGTTCGCGTGGCCGATCACGATCCGACCCGGCGCGAACCAATGGTCGGCGAACCCGACGATCTGTCCGGCGCCGATGTCACCGGAGTCGGCGAGCGTCCCGTACCAGAGCAGCGGTGTCGTGTAGCCGACCCGTGCGGCGGCGGCGTCGACCCGGGCGTCGTGGTACCCGTACGGCGGTCGGAAGTACGGGCGTGCGTCGACGCCGAACGTCCGCTCGATGAACTCGTGGTTGCGGGTCAGCTCGTCCTCGATGGCCTGGTCGCCGAGCCTCGTCAGGGCCGGGTGGTCCCAGGTGTGGTTGCCGATCTGCACCTGCCCCGACGCGATGAGGGGCCGCAGCACGTCGGCGTGCTCCGTCCACGAGGGCCGGACGCCGTTCACGAAGAAGGTGAGCCGGGTGCCGGTCTCGGCCGCGAAGCGGGCGTAGGCACCGACGACGTCGGAGGACGCGCCGTCGTCCACGGTCCAGGCGATCCCGGGTGTCCCGGCGGGCAGTCCGGTGACGGTGCCTGCAGGCAACGGTGTCCGCGTGAGCGTCGGCTGCACCCACGTCGGCGTCGGCGTCCGGGTGGGAGCCGGGACGGGCGTCGGGGTCGGCGAGTGCGTCGCGACGGCCTCCCGTCGCGGTCCGGTGGGCGCACAGGCGGAGAGCGCTCCGGCCGCGAGCAGGGCGCCCGCTCCGGCGAGCAGGGAGCGGCGGGTGGTGCGGTGGTCCATCCGCACCAGCATCGGGTGACCGGCCGGTCGGGCGCATCGGCTCCCGGGACGATCCGGTTGGCCGATCGGCCACCGGGGCCACAGGGACCCAGCCAGGAGGCGCGGCTCGCGTCCGCCACGGACCGCGCTGGCCGGACGGGGCTGAGAACGCACCACGGGGCGGGCGGGTACCGACGTGGGGAGACGAGCCGCGCCTCCTGGCCGACTCGAAGCGACCACGAGAGGAACGCGACGTGCGCGCACTGACCTGGCAGGGCACCGAGAAGGTGTCCGTCGAGACCGTCCCCGACCCGACCATCCAGCAGCCGACCGACGCGATCGTGCGGATCACGTCGACCGCGATCTGCGGCTCCGACCTGCACCTGTACCGCGTGCTCGGCCCGTACATCGACAAGGGGGACGTCCTCGGGCACGAGCCGATGGGCATCGTCGAGGAGGTCGGCTCCGGCGTCACGAACCTCAAGGTCGGCGACCGGGTCGTCATCCCGTTCAACATCTCGTGCGGGCACTGCTTCATGTGCCGCAACGGCCTGCAGTCGCAGTGCGAGACCACCCAGGTGACCGAGTACGGCACCGGTGCCGCGCTCTTCGGGTACACGAAGATGTACGGCCAGGTTCCCGGTGGGCAGGCCGAGTACCTCCGGGTGCCGCACGCCGACTACGGGCCGATCGTCATCCCGGACGACGGGACGCCCGACGACCGCTGGCTGTTCCTCAGTGACATCCTGCCCACGGCGTGGCAGGCCGTGCAGTACGCGAACGTGCCCGAGGGTGGGACACTCGCGGTGCTCGGCCTCGGCCCCGTCGGCCAGTTCGCCGCCCGCATCGGCGCGCACCTCGGCTACCGGGTGCTCGCCGTCGACCCCGAGCAGGTCCGCCGCGACCTCGGGGCGAAGCACGGGGCCGAGGTGTTCGACCTGACGAAGGACGTCGTGCCGCAGCTGGTCGACCTGACCGACGGGCGCGGGCCCGACGGCGTCGTCGACGCGGTCGGCATGGAGGCGCACGGCAACCCGGTCGCCGGCTTCGCCCAGCGCGCCGCCGGGCTCCTGCCCGACAAGCTCGCACAGAAGGCGATCGAGACCGCCGGCATCGACCGGCTCGCCGCGGTGCACGCGGCGATCGACCTCGTCCGCCGCGGTGGCACGGTCTCGCTGAGCGGCGTCTACGGCGGGATGGCCGACCCGATGCCGATGATGACGCTGTTCGACAAGCAGATCACCGTCCGCGAGGGGCAGTGCAACGTGAAGCGCTGGATCGACGACCTCATGCCGCTCGTCTCGGACCCGTCTGACCCGCTCGGCACGCTCGACCTGACGTCACACCGGGTGTCGCTCGAGGAGGCTCCGCACATGTACTCGGTCTTCCAGAAGAAGGAGGACGACTGCGTGAAGGTCGTCCTCGACCCGTCGATGGCCGCAGCGTGACGAGCGGGTCGCGGGTGTCGCGCGTGTCCTGCGTGGCTGCTGCATCGCGCGTGGCTGCTGGATCGCGACTGATTGCTGGATCGCGTTCGACCGCGGCGGTGCGCTGATGCGGGTCGTCGTGGTCGGGGCCACCGGGAACGTCGGCACGGCGCTGCTGCGGCGGCTCGCCGCCGCACGCCTCACGGGAGAGGGCGACGGCGACCTCCGAGTCGTCGGCGTGGCGCGCCGACTGCCGGACGCCCGGGTGGCCCCCTACGACGTGGCCGTCTGGCACGCACTCGACGTCGGTGACCCCGGCGTCGTCCCGCAGCTCGCCGCGGTCCTGCAGGGTGCGGACGCCGTGGTGCACCTCGCGTGGGCGCTCCAGCCGACGCACGACATCCCGGCGCAGCGGCGGACGGACGTCGACGGGCAGGCGCACGTCCTCGAAGCCGCGGTCCACGCGGGCGTCCGACACGTCGTCGTCGCCTCGTCCGTCGGGGCCTACCGCGGTGTCGACGCTGCCGGCAAGCGCAGACCCGTCGACGAGTCCTGGCCGGCGACGGGCATCCCGACCGCGACCTACTCGAAGCACAAGGCCGAGAACGAAGCGGCACTCGACGCGTTCGCGGCGGCGCACCCGACGGTGACGGTGACGCGGCTGCGACCCGGGCTCGTGTTCCAGCGGGCGGCCGCCGCGGAGATGCACGGGCTGTTCCTCGGACACCTCGTCCCGATGCGGATCGTCCGCTGGGTGCGGTGGGCGGTCCTGCCGCTGCCGTACCCGTTCGTGTTCCAGGCGGTGCACGCCGACGACCTCGCCGACGCGTACTGGCGGGTCCTCGACCAACGTGCCGGTGGTGCGTTCAACGTCGCGGCGGCGCCGGTGCTCACCCCACCGCGCATCGCACGGGCGCTCGGCATGCGGGGGGCCGTGCGGATCCCGCTCCGGCTGCTCCGGGGGATCGTGACGCTGACGTGGCGGCTCCGGGTGCAGCCGACCGACGCGGGATGGATCGACATCGCCGCCTCCGTCCCGGTCATGCGGACGGACCGGGCCCGGTCGGTGCTCGGGTGGGAGCCGCGGTACACGGCCGAGGAGGCGCTGCGCGAACTCGTCGGCGGGTTCGCGGACGAGGCGAACGTGCCGGCGTCCGGGCCGTTGCGGGGGTAGGGTCCCCGGCCGGTCGTTCCGCGCCGCCTGTTCGCGGGGCAGCGCTCGAGGCGTCCGAACCACTACGGTCGGAGCAGTCCGACGAAGGGGGACCACGTGCTCGGTGAACTGCTCGGCGATGATCCTGGTGCCGGTCCCGGTGCGTTCGGGGTGGTCTTCGGCCTGGTCGCGGTGGTCATCGGCCTCGGGTTCGTGGCGATGATCGTGACGGTCGCGGTCCGCAGTGCCCGGATGGCGAAGCGCGGCCAGAACCCGTTCACGCTGCAGGAGGACCTCGCGCACCAGGCGATGCAGAGCAAGACCCTGGCGCCGGACAAGTCGCTCGAGCAGCGGCTCGCCGAGCTCGACGACCTCCACGCGCGCGGCGTCATCTCCGACGAGGAGCACCGGCTGGCCCGTGCGGAGGCCCTGCGCGGGTGAGCATCCCGCCGCCGTAGGGTGGTCGGGTGCTGGAACCGACGGATCTCCTCGGGGAGTGGGAACTCGACCGCCACGTGCTCGACCGGCGTGCGGGCGTCGACGGGACCGTCACCGGCACGACCGTGCTGACCGCCACCGGCCCGGACGAGGTCCGCTGGGAGGAGTCCGGCTCGATGCGCTTCGACGGTCGCACCGTGCCTGTGTCGCGCACGTTGGTCGTCCGACGGACCGGCGGCTCGTGGACCGTGCACTTCTCGGACGACCGGGTGTTCCATCCCTGGGTCTGGGGGACGTCGGTGTCCCACGCCTGCACGCCGGACGACTACACGGGGGTGCTCGAGGGCGACGCCGATCGGTGGACGGTCCGGTGGGAGGCCCACGGCCCCGCGAAGGACTACGTGCTCGAGAGCGTGCTCCGTCGGACCCGCACGGCAGACTGACCCCATGGCCCGCAGAACCGACGGTACCGACGCCCCGCGCACCTCCTTCACCGAGCCGGCCGACCTCGAGCCCTGGGCGCCCGGCGCCGGCGACGTCCTGTCCGGCGACCGGATCGACGGCAAGCGCATCGACGTGCTCGACCTCGCGGGGGAGCGTGTGCCCGACCTCGAGCTCGAGGAGTCCGTCGTCGACTCCCTGCGGGCTGGAGACGCCGATCTGCGCGGGCTCCGGATCCGCGACGCGACGGTGGGGGAGTTCGATGCGCCGGTCCTCCGGGCGTCGAGCAGCACCTGGCGGGAGGTCCGGGTGACCGGCGGTCGCATCGGGTCGGCGGAGCTGTACGACTCCGCGCTCACCGGGGTCGAGTTCGTCGGCATGAAGCTCGGCTTCGTGAACCTCCGCGGTGCGACCCTCACCGACGTCGTGTTCCGCGACTGCGTCGTCGACGAGCTCGACCTCGCCGACGCGAAGCTGCTCCGGGTGGCGTTCCCGGGGACACGGATCCGGGCGGTCGAGGGCACGAACACCCGCGTCGAGCACGTCGACCTGCGCGAGGCCGACCTCGACCGGGTGGAGCGCCTGGAGGGCCTCCGCGGCGCGACGATCGGTACCGACCAGCTGTACACCCTGGCTCCGCTGCTGGCGGCGCAGGCGGGCTACCGCGTCGACTGACCTCGCACCGTGCGACGGCCCGGCGCAGCGTGCGACGGCCTGGCGCGGCGTGCGACGGCGCAGCGTGCGAGGTCGCGCACACGGTGCGAGGGTGTGGCGCTGCCACCGTGTGTGGAACCTCGCACGCAGCGCTCAGTGGCGAGGCGTGCTCGCCACCGCCGACGCCACGTCCGCCTGCACCAGGTCCCCGTGGACCGCTGCCCCGACCGCCGTCCCCGCAGCAGCCGATGCGATCACGGTCGCCATCGGCGAGGACACGTTCCCCGCGGCGTAGACCCCGCGGACTGCCGTCTGCCCGACCTCGTCGACCGGCAACGCGCTCCCGTACCGGTGGTCGCCCATGAACTGGTCGGCGGCCTCGAGTCCGAGACCGGTCAGGAACCCGACGCGGGCCTCCGGATCACTCGCCGCAGCCAGGGCATCGAGTCCGACGAGACCGCCCGCCGCGAGCGTCACGCCGGTCAGACGATCGCCGTCGGACACGACCGCGGTCACCCTGTCCCGCACGACGTCGATGCCGCGGGCCGACAAACCCGCCAGGGCGGTGTCATCGACGAGGGAGGGATCGGCCACGAACGCCGTCACGTCGTCGCTCAGGGCGCGGAACATCAGTGCGTGGTGCGCCCTGGTCGGCGTGGTCACGAGCACGCCGATCCGTCGGTCGCGGATCTCCCACCCGTGGCAGAACGGGCAGTGCACGACGCCCCGCCCCCACTGCTCGGCGAGCCCCGGGACCTCCGGCAGGACGTCCACGGCGCCGGAGGCGACGACCAGCCTGCGGGCCGTGACGACCGCGCCGGAGTCGAGCGTGACCGAGAACCCGACCGGGTCGTCCGCGTCGCCCTCGGTGGCGGACGCAGCCACGATCCTCCCGGCAGTCACCTGGACGCCGTAGGCGGCGACCTCCTCGCGGCCGAGGCGGCCCAGCTCGGCGGGGGCGGCGCCCTCCCGCCCGAGGTAGTTGTGGATGCCCGCCGCCGGAGCGTTCCGCGGCTCGCCCGCGTCCACGACGAGGACGGAGCGCCGAGACCGGCCGAGGACGAGCGCGGCGGACAGGCCGGCGGCCGCGCCGCCGACGATGATGACGTCGAAGTGATCTCGCATGACGGCAGCTTGGGCGGGATCGCCCGCGATCAGCAAGCACGGTTGCCGGCATGGCAACATGGCGGCATGGCACACGACCGGGAGGCGCGGATCACCCCGAGCACGACGGCCGACGTCGTCGAGGCGGTCGGCCCACGACTCCGCGCGCTGCGCGGGCGCCGCGACGTCACGCTGGCGGCGCTCGCCGCGGAGACCGGCATCTCGGTGTCGACGCTCTCACGGCTCGAGTCCGGGCAGCGGAAGCCGACGCTCGAACTCCTCCTGCCGCTCGCGCGGGCCTACCAGGTGCCGCTCGACGACCTCGTCGGGGCGCCGCCGACGGGGGATCCGCGGGTGCACCTCAAGCCCGAGCGCCACGGCGACCGGATCGTCGTCCCACTGACTCGGCGGACCGGCGGGGTGCGATCCTTCAAGCAGCTGATCCCGCCCGGACCGGCGAACACCGATCGGACGTTGCGGACCCACGAGGGCTACGAGTGGCTCTACGTGCTGTCCGGACGGCTCCGGCTGCTGCTCGGCGATCGTGACCTCGACCTCGGCCCGGGCGAGGTCGTCGAGTTCGACACGCACACGCCGCACTGGGTGGGAAACACGACGGACGAGGTCACCGAGGTGCTCTGCCTCTACGGGCCACAGGGGGAGCGGGCGCACGTCCGGTCGCGCCCGGTCCCGCGGACAGCGGAGCGCTAGAACACGTGCGCGATGACGTCGTCGAGCAGCCCGGAGGTCGTCACGTTCGACTGCCGGATGTGGATCCCGACGTCGCCGCGGGTGTAGTACGTGTCGCCGTCGGTGACCGGGTACTGGCTGTTCTCCGAGACCTTCTGGCAGCGGTAGCCGTACCCGTCGAGTGTGCAGTCGTACCCTTGCAGGGCGCTCTCGAGGTGCGGGTACGCCTTCGCGGAGTCCACCGTGGCGACCCGGATCGACAGGTACGTGGTGTCCGCCCCAGGATCACGCCAGACGCAGTACAGGGACTTCCCGTCCGGCTGCAGCACCGGCGTCAGCGCGTCCTTCGGCACCTCGGCCGGGTCGCCGACGCTGCTCGGGTCGTTGAGGGGAGCTGACGCGAACGAGTCGTCCCACTTGCCCGCGGTGATGAGTCCGGTGCAGGAGTCGGGGAGGTTTCCCGCATCGTCGTCGACACCGGGAACGGGGGTGATCGTGGAGGTCGGGCGGGGCGTCGGCGAGGTCGTCGGCGACGGGGTGGCGGCGTCGGCGGTCGCGGTCGGCTGGCCTCCTACGCTGGCCGTCGCTGTGGGCGAACCCGGTCCGGCCGGCCCCTGCTGCGCGCAGCCCGCCAGTGCGGTCGTCACGAGGAGCAGCACCCCGATCGCGACCGTGCTGTTCGTCCGGTGTCGCATGGCTCCCCCTGCCGTCGTCGTGGTCCCGACGGTAGCCCGCCGTGTGGGTACGGGCGCGGGGGTCGCGGGAGTCGTCACCGGATCGTGTCCGGACGCGTCACCGCGGGTCCCGGCGGGGGTGGACGCCGGGATCCGGTGCCCTCGCTCGGTCAGCCTCGCCAGACGACGTGCGGGGCGAGCAACCGGTGCCCGCCCGAGGCCGGCAGGACCGACCGCCCGGACCCCATCAGGAGCTCCACCGCCGCTGCGGCCGCTGCGTCCAGGGGCTGCTCGACGCTCGAGATACCGACGGCCGCCGCGACCGGGGTGTCGTCGTACCCGACCACCGGCACCTCGGCGCCGAGCGCGAACCGGGCTCCGAGCGCGAGGGTTTCGGAGGCGCACACCACGGCGTCGAACACGGTCCCGCCCTGCAGGGCCGCGGCGACGACCGCGGTGGCGGCCGCGACGTCGTCCTCGCAGGCGAGGTCCACGGCGCCCGAGCCCGAGCCCGCGCCCGTGGACCCGTCGGCGGCCGCGTCGGCGCTGCCGGCCGGGGGTGCGCCCAGTCCCGCGTCGGCGCTGCCGGCCGGGGGTGCGCCCAGTCCCGCGTCGCCGAGGGCGTCGCGCCACCCGAGTCGTCGTTCGTCGCCCTGGCCGGAGGGGCTCGGCCAGCCGAGGAACCCGATCCGCCGGTGACCCCGGGCAACGAGTCCGGCCGTGGCCTCACGGAGCCCGGCCCGCCCGTCGACGTCGACCCAGGGGTGCGGGGCGTCGTCCATGTCCGGCACGCCCCACGGTCGGCCGAAGGTGACGAACGGCACGTCACGCTCGCCGAGCCAGGCCGCGCGCGGGTCGCCGTGCGCGGTCGACGTGAGGACGAAGCCGTCGACGTCGGACCCCTCCACGAGCCGCTCCATGTGCGCCAGCTCGTCGTCGAGGTCGGTCGCCGTGAAGAGCAGGATGCGCATCCCGCGTTCGTCGGCGCGTTCCACGAGGGCGTGGAGGAAGCGGTCCAGGACCGCGCCGGAGATGCCGTGCACCGGCGGGAGCCGGACGCCGAGCGTGGAGCTCTGCCGTGTGCGGAGGCGCCTTGCCGAGGCGTGCGGCCGGTACCCGAGCTCGTCGATCGCGGCGCGGACCCGGGTGAGGGTCGCCGGCCGGACGATCTCGGGCCGGTTCAGCGCGTTCGACACGGTCTGCCGGGACACGCCCGCGGCGGCGGCGACATCGGCGACGGTGGCTGGCTGGGACACGGGGTTCACGCTAGCGCGTCGAGGGTGTACCGTGGACGCGTTTGATCGATCAAATTTGAACGATCGAAGTCGACTCGACGAGGAGCCCTCCCTGATGCAACGACGCACAGCACGCAAGCTGACCGCGGGCGCGATCGCGCTGACCGCGGCCCTGACCCTCTCCGCCTGTGGCTCGGGCTTCTCGGGCTCCGGCGGATCCGGTGGATCCGGTGACGCCGGCAAGCTGACCTCGAGCGACAAGGACCTGACCGTCCTCATCGGCTCGTCCGGCGACGCGGAGACCGCCGCGGTGAAGAGCGCCGCCTCCGCCTGGTCGAAGTCGTCCGGCACCGGCGTCTCCGTGCAGGCCGCCAACAACCTCGACCAGCAGCTCGCGCAGGGCTTCGCGTCCGGCAAGCCGGCGGACGTCTTCTACGTGAGCACGTCGTCCCTCGCCGGGTACGCGTCGAACGGCTCGCTCCTGCCCTACGGCGACCAGCTGAAGGACACGGGGGACTTCTACCCGACCCTGACCAGGTCGTTCACCGTCGACGACCAGCTCTACTGCGCGCCGAAGGACTTCTCGACCCTCGCGCTCTTCATCAACACCGCCGACTGGAAGGCCGCCGGCCTCACGGACGCCGACGTCCCGAAGACCTGGGACCAGCTGGAGACCGTGTCCGAGAAGCTCACCCAGGACGGCCGGGTCGGACTCTCCACCAGCCCGCAGATCGAGCGCCTCGGTGCGTTCATGGCCCAGGCCGGCGGTGGCCTGACGAACGCCGACCAGACGAAGGCCACCGTGGACTCCGCGGCGAACGTCGAGGCGCTCGACTACGTCAAGAGCCTGCTCGACCAGGGGTCGATGAAGTTCTCGAGCGACCTCGGCGAGAGCTGGGGCGGCGACGCCTTCGGGAAGGACAAGGCCGCGATGACCATCGAGGGCAACTGGCTCACCGGCGCGATGTCGTCCAGCTACCCCGACGTCGAGTACGAGGTCGTCCCGCTGCCCGAGGGCCCGAAGGGTGCCGGCACGCTCCAGTTCACCAACTGCTGGGGCATCGCGAAGGACTCGCCGAACCAGAAGGCCGCACTGTCCTTCGTCGAGAAGATGACCAGCACCGACCAGCAGCTCGCGTTCGCCAAGGCCTTCGGCGTCATGCCCTCCGTGGAGTCCGCGGCCAGCACCTGGAAGCAGGAGTACCCGCAGTACGCGGCGTTCCTCGACCAGGCCGACGCGGCGCAGGGCCTGCCGAACGCGAGCGGCACGGCCGACGTCATCGCCGACTTCGACTCCAAGCTCGGCACGCTGCGGAGCACCGACGTGAAGACCCTGCTCGAGGGCGTGCAGAAGAACATGTCCGCCGCGTTGAAGGGCTGACGGACGTGTCCCGGAAGAACCGCGGCGAAGCCGTCTCCGGCTGGCTGTTCACCGCCCCGACCGTCATCGTCCTCGGCCTGTTCCTCCTCGTCCCCGTGCTCATGGCGGCCTGGGTGAGCGTGTCCGACTGGCGCGGGGTGGGCAGCCCGTTCTCCTCCGACGTGTCGTTCGTCGGCGGCCAGAACTACGCGAAGATCCTCGGCGGGGGCGGCCTCGACGAGCAGAACTTCGGGACCGCCCTGCGGAACAACCTCTGGTACGTCGTCTTCGTCGTGCCGCTGCAGACCGCCGTCGCGCTCGGTCTGGCCGTCCTCGTGAACGGTCGGGCCCTGCGCGGCCGCGGGTTCTTCCGGACCGCGTTCTACTTCCCGTCGGTGACGAGCTCCGTCGCCATCACGGTGCTCTGGCTGTTCCTGTTCTCGTCGACCGGCGCCGTGAACACGATCATCGGGTGGATCGGACTGCGGGGTCCGAACTGGTTCAACGAGCCGACCGGGATCTTCCAGCTCGGGGCCGGGAACCCGCCGGCGTTCCTCGCCGACCACACCCTGCTCGGCATCTCGTGGTGGGAGTGGCTGTCGGGGCCGTCGGTGGCGATGACGGCGTTCATCCTGCTCGCGGTGTTCACCACGAGCGGCACGTTCATGCTGCTCTTCATCGCGGCGCTGCAGAACCTGTCGCACGACGTCGACGAGGCGGCGATGATCGACGGCGCCGGTGCGTGGACGCGGTTCTGGCGGGTGACGCTGCCGCAGCTGCGCCCGACCCTGTTCACCGTGCTCACCCTCGGGCTGATCGGCACGTGGCAGGTGTTCGACCAGATCTACACGGGCACGCGGGGCGCGCCGGCGAACACCACCATCACCCCGGCGTACCTGTCGTACTCCACGGCGTTCGGCAGTCAGCAGTGGGGCGTGGGCGCGGCGATCGCGTTCGTGCTCTTCGGCATCATCGTCGTCTTCGCGCTGCTGCAGCGCTGGGCGCTCCGGGAACGACCGGTGTCGCGTCGTCGCATGCGCTGGATCGAGAAGGGATCGGTCCGGTGACCGCCACCTCCACCCGGCCTGGAGGCGCGGTGCCCGACCTCCGCGCCGCCACCGTCACGCAGGCGCCCGGCCCGGGCCGGCGGCCGCGGCCGCTCACCGTCCGCGGGATCGCCTTCCTCGTCGTCGGCGCGGTGATCGCCGCCGTCTACCTGCTGCCGTTCTACGTCGCGATCGTCAACGCCTTCAAGACCGACCAGGACGCGTCGCTGCACCCGCTGGCGCTCCCCACGACCTGGACGGGAGCGGCGTTCCGCACCCTGTTCGAGAACTCCGACTTCGGGATCTGGACGATGAACTCGATCATCGTCGCGGTGTTCGTGACGCTCGGGCGGATCTTCTTCGACTCGCTCGCCGGGTACGCGCTGGCCCGCCTGCGCTTCCCCGGACGTCAGACGGTGTTCGCGCTGATCATCGCGGTGATGGCCGTGCCCGGGGTCGTCCTGCTCATCCCGAAGTTCCTCGTGATCAACCAGCTCGGCATGTACGACTCGTACTCGGGCATGATCGTCCCGCTGCTCGTCGACGCGGCCGGTGTGTTCATCATGAAGAACTTCTTCGAGTCGATCCCGGCGAGCGTCGAGGAACAGGCCCGCATCGACGGCGCCGGGGTGTTCCGCACGTTCTGGTCGATCGTGCTGCCGATGGCCCGGCCGGCCGTCGTCACCATCACGATCCTGTCGTTCCAGGGCTCGTGGAACGAGCTCGCGCACTTCATCGTCTCGACGTCGTCGCCGAACCTCACGACCCTGACCAAGGGCGTCGCGTCGCTCGCCTCCGGAGCGCTCAGCGCCGGCAACCAGTACCCGATCAAGCTCGCCGCCGCGTTCGTCATGACGATCCCGGTCGCGGTCGCGTTCTTCGTCTTCCAGAAGCGCATCATGAACTCCAGCGAAGGGGCGGTCAAGGAATGACCACCACGACCACCAGCACACCCACCACGAAGGCCGAGGCCCCCGCGATGCCCCTGCAACCGCTGCTGCACGACGAGGTCGTCGTCCTCGCCGCGCCGACGCAGGCGTGGTCCGACCGGCACGGCTCGGTCGGCACCAACCCGGTCCACGGCTACTGGACCGGCGACCAACGGGTCGTGTCCACGGTCGGCGTCAGCGTCTCCGGGTCGGACGTCGAGCCCGTGTCCGTCGCTCCCGCGTCGGCCCGCGAGGTCGTGTTCTCGGCGCTCCTGCGCGGACTCGACGCGCCGGGCGCCGACCCCGACGTCCGACTCGACCGTCGCCGCACCGTCCGCACCGACGGCGTGCGCGAGACCCTCCGCATCGAGGACCGCACCGCTTCCGCGGAGCCGGAGCCGGGGCCTGGCGGCCGCACGCTCGAGGTGGTGGTCCGCATCACGCCGGACGCGAGCGGCATGGACGCGGTCAAGGCGGGGGGCGCCCCCGCGCCCGTGTCGGCCGTGCTCGCACCGGGAGCCGACGCGGACGGGGTGCGCCGCGCCTCCTGGACGGCCGGCTCGGTCGACGTGACACTCGACGCCCCCGGGGCCGACGTCGCGCTCGACGACGGCGACGTCGTCCTCACCTGGCGCGTCCCGCGCGCCCGGGTCACCGAACTCGGCTGGGACTGCGCGGTCGTCGCGCCCGACGCCGTCGTCGGCGGCGCGACCACGCCCACGACCTTCGCCGCACCCGAGGGCGTCGCCGACGACCGGCTCCGGCGCTGGCTGGTCCGGGCGACCGACGACCTCGACGCGCTGCGGATGACCCGGCCGGAGGGCGAGTTCCTCGCCGCCGGGGCCCCGTGGTTCTTCACGCTCTTCGGACGCGACTCGATCTGGGCGGCACGGTTCCTCCTGTCGGTCGACACGTCCATCGCTGCCGGGACGCTCCGCGTGCTCGCGGCACTGCAGGGGACCCGGAGCGACCCGGCGACCGCCGAGCAACCGGGCAAGGTGATGCACGAGCTGCGGCAGGCGAGCCTCCCCGTCGACAACGACGAGATCTCGCTGCCACCGCTCTACTACGGCACCGTGGACGCGACCGCGCTCTGGGTCTGCCTGCTCCACGACGCGTGGCGCGCCGGACTGCCCGACGCCGAGGTCGAGGACCTGCTCCCGACGCTCGAGCTGGCCCTCGCGTGGATGCGCGACCACGGCGACGACGACGGCGACGGGCTCCTCGAGTACGTCGACGAGTCCGGCAGGGGCCTGGCGAACCAGGGGTGGAAGGACTCCGGCGACAGCGTGCAGTGGCGCGACGGCACCCTCGCGGAGGGGCCGATCGCCCTCTGCGAGGTGCAGGGGTACGCGCACGAGGCCGCCGTCCACGGTGCCGACCTGCTCGACGCCTTCGGACGACCCGGCGGCGACGACTGGCGTGCCTGGGCGGCCCGGCTCGCCGAGCGCTTCCGCGCGACCTTCTGGGTGCAGGATGCGATCGGGCCGTACCCGGCGATCGCGCTCGACGCCCGGAAGCGGCCGGTCGACTCCGCCACGAGCAACATCGGCCACCTGCTCGGCACCGGTTTTGCTCACCGCGGAGGAGGAAGCCGTCGTGGCCGCCCGCGTCGTCGCGCCCGACATGGCGAGCGGGTTCGGCCTGGCGACCCTGTCGACTACCGCATCGGGCTACTGGCCCCTGAACTACCACG
>NZ_BACW01000187.1:0-28530 GCF_000333315.1 Curtobacterium sp. B8 | reverse complement strand
GAACGCGATGAGCGTCACCGTCTCGACCACGAGCTGGGTGAGCGCGAGGTCGACCGCCCCGTGCAGGACGAAGAGCACGGACATCCCGTACCCGGTGACCCCGACGAGCACGGCGGCGGCGAACCGGGTCTTCGCGCTCGTGACGGCGATCGCGCCGATGCTCATCACCACCACGACCGGGACCTGACCCCACGAGTCTGCGAACCGCACCGAGAACGCCCAGGGTCCGCCGACGACCAGGTTCACGAGCGCCCCCGCCACGAAGACCGACAGGATCACGGTGAGGTAGTAGGGGAGCGAGCCCCGCTGGAGCGCCGCGGTCAGGCCGGTCGCACCGCGGTCGAGTCCGCGCATGACCCGGCGGTAGGTGCCGGCCGCGCTCGGTGCCCCCGCCAACCGGTGCTGCAGTGCCTCGACCGGACGCCGCAGGAGGAACAGGGCGGTGCCCCCGAGGAGCGTGACCGCGGACAGCCCGAGCGCCGGCTCGAGCCCGTGCCACAGCGCGAGGTGGGGCACCGGGGCGAAGCCGATCGACGCGGCGTTCGCGGCCGGTTCGACGCCCTTCGCCACGAGCGGGGTGGCGAGACCGAGCACCACGCCGAGGACGCCGAGCACCGACGGCACCGCCCCGAGGCCGTGCAGCGCGTGGGGCTCGGTGTCCGCGACGCCGGGCTTCCGGGCGAACGCACCCCACAGGAACCGCAGCGAGTACGCCACGGTGAGCAGGGACCCGATGGTGACGCCGACGAGCGCGACCCACGCCCACCCGGTGTCGGGACCGGCGTGGAGGGACTCGACGAACCCGGTGAGCACGGCCTCCTTCGCGACGAAGCCGATCGTCGGCGGCAGTCCGGCCATCGAGGCGAGCGCCAGGACGGTCACGACCACGAGCCAGGGCATCCGCCGTCCGAGGCCGCTGAGCCGCCCGAGGTCGCGGGTCCCGGCTGCGTGGTCGATCGCGCCGACGACGAGGAACAGCGTCGACTTGAACGTCGCGTGGGCGACGAGCAGGGCGATCCCCCCGAGCGCGACGGCCGGCTCGCCCCACCCGACCGCGAGCACCAGGAACCCGAGCTGGGCCACCGTGCCGTACGCGAGCAGCAGCTTGAGGTCGGTCTGCCGGAGCGCCCGGTAGCCGCCGATGAGCATGCCGCACACCCCGAGCGCCGTGACCGTCCCGCGCCAGCCGTCGACGAGCGCGAAGCCCGGGGCGAGGCGGGCGACGAGGTAGATGCCGGCCTTCACCATCGCCGCGGCGTGGAGGTAGGCGCTGACCGGGGTCGGCGCGGCCATCGCCGCCGGGAGCCAGAAGTGGAAGGGGACGATCGCGGACTTCGTCAGGGCACCGAGCAGGACGAGCACGACCGAAACCGGGACGAGCGCGCCGCCCGCGGACACCAGGGTCGGTGCGGCGTCGACGATGGCGCTCAGCGACGTGGTGCCGGCCCGGACGGACAGCAGCACGAGCCCGGCGAGCATCGCGAGCCCGCCGGCGGTCGTCACGACGAGTGCCTGCATGGCGGCGGCGCGGCTGGCGCGCTTCACCGCGTCGTGTCCGATGAGGAGGTAGGAGAAGACCGTCGTGGCCTCCCACAGCACGAAGAGGACGATGACGTCGTCGGCGATGACGAGTCCGTACATCGAGCCGGCGAAGGCGGTGAGGACGCCGGCGAACCGGCCGAGCCCGACCTCGCGCTCCTCGAAGTACGCCGCACAGTAGACGAGCACGAGCGTGCCCACGACGGTGACGACGAGCGCGAGCACCCACGAGAGGGCGTCGACGCGCAGGCCGATCGCGAGGTCGAGCTGCGGGACCCAGGTCGAGCGCTCGCGGATGCCAGGACCGAGGGCCGCCGGGGTCTGCGCGACCGTGAGCACCGCAGCCGCAGCGGGTGCGAGCGCGGCGATGAGGAAGACCCGGCGCCCGAGCCAGGGCGTCAGCGCCGGGACGACGAGGGCGAGGACCGCGAACGCGGCGAGGACGGTGACCATGGGGCACCTCCTCGGGGTCGGGCTGCAGTCCGGCTCACTGGATGCTCCCAGCTTAGGGTGGCCCCGATGGGCAGAACCTGTGTGCCCGGACAGTGTCAGGAGCAGCCGGCCGGGCCGTCCCGTCCAGTCTGCTCGCGCGCCGGCCGAGTCGACCGGTCAGCGTCCGTGCGCCCGCGCGGGGATCTGCGTCGCGAGCTTCCCTCCGGAGACGTCGACGAGCGTCCCCGTGATGTACCCGGCCGCGTCGCTCGCCAGGAACACGAGCAGGTCGGCCACGTCGTCCGCGGTCTCCCACCGGCGCAGCGAGAGCGTGTCGAGCAGGCGGTCCTGCCGGTCCGGCGGCATGTCCGCGAAGCCGTTCATCGCGGTCGGCACCATGCCCGGTGCGTAGGCGTTCACGGTGATGTCCCACGGCCCGAGCTCGGACGCGAGCACCCGCGTGAACTGCACGACGGCGGCCTTCGACGCCGCGTACGCCGCGCTCCCGACGCTCGGCACGATCGCGGCGAAGGACGCGGCGTTGATGATCCGCCCCCGACCCGCCGCCTGCATCACGGGCGCGACGGCCTGGCTCACGAGGAAGGTGCCGCCCGCGTTGACGTCCATGCACCGACGCCAGCCCTCCCACCCGAGGTCGGCGACGGTCCCTTCGACGTTGATGCCCGCGTTGTTCACGAGCACGTCGACCGTGCCGTGGCGCTCGACGACGGTGGCGACCGCGGCCCGGACCGACGCCGGGTCGGTGACGTCGCACACGATCCGGTCGGGCAGGGCGTGCCCGTGGTCGGCCACGTCCGGGAACCCGAGGTCGAGCGCGGCCACACGACACCCCTCGGCGACGAACCGCTCGGCGATCACCGCGCCGATCCCGCGCGCGGCTCCGGTCACGACCACCACGCGGTCGGTCAGGTCGAGGTGCATCGTCGCTCCCGTCGTCGGTCTGCAATAGGCATACTATTCACCCATGACCGATGCGCGCGTGCTCTGGATCACCGGCGGCGGGAGCGGCATGGGTGCCGCCGTGGCGGAACAGGCCGCGCGGGACGGCTGGACCGTCGTGCTGAGCGGTCGCCGGACCGACCGACTCGACGCCGTCGCCCAGACCGTGCGTGCAGCCGGCGGCAGCGCCGACGTCCTGCCGCTCGACACCGCCGACGTCACCGCCGTCGCGACCGCTCGGGACGTGCTGCTCGGCCGGCACGGTCGGCTCGACGGGCTCGTCCTCGCCGCCGGTCTCAACGCCCCCGAGCGCCGGTGGGACGACCAGACGATGGCCGACTTCCGGGCGATCGTCGACACGAACCTGACCGGCGTGGTCGCCGTCGTCGACGTGGCGCTCCCGTCGCTCCGCGCGGTCGGCGGCACCGTGGTCGTCGTCTCCTCGTACGCCGGGTGGTCCTTCCAGCCCGGCGCCGGCGTCGCGTACTCGGCGTCGAAGACCGCGCTCGCCTCCGTCGTCCGCACGCTCAACCAGCAGGAGGCCGAGCACGGCGTCCGTGCGACCCACCTCTGTCCCGGGGACGTCGCCACCGACTTCCTCGACCGTCGACCGGTGGTGCCCGACGCTGCGGCACGGGCCGTCATGCTGCAGCCGGAGGACGTCGCCCGAGCGGTGTCCTTCGTGCTCGAGGCCCCGTCGCACGTGCGCGTCGACGAGCTCGTCGTCAGCCCGGTCGCCCAGCGGTGATCTACGACCGGGTCCTCGACGAGCTCGGCACGGCCGTCGTCCACGGCGGGTTCGGCACCGCCGCGGTGAGCATCGACGACCTCGTCGCCCGGACCGGTGCGAGCCGCAGCATCGTCCGCGAGGCCGTCCGGGTGCTCGTCGGTCTCGGACTCCTCCGGGCCCGGCGCCGTGTCGGCGTGCTGGCACTCGCGCCCTCGGAGTGGGACGTGCTCGACCCCCGGGTGATCGGTTGGCGGCTCTCCGGCCCGGACCGGCGCGCGGTCCTCGACGAACTGCGCGCGCTGCGGCGCGCGGTGGAACCGGCTGCCGCAGCGGCGGCGGCCGCGGCGGACGGTGACGCCGCCGGCCTGGAGGCACTGCTCGCGTCCGCCGACCACCTCGCCACCGCGGCGGGTGCCGCGGACGCCACCGCGTTCCTCCAGGCCGATCGTGCGCTGCACCGCGCCGTCCTGGACCGGTCCGGGAACACGCTCTTCCGCCGGCTCCACGGCGTCGTCGAGCGGGCCCTCGACGAGCGGGCCGGGATCGGGCCCGACGAGCACGACGTCCGACTGCACGGCGCGCTCGCGCGCGCCGTCGCCGACGGCGACCCGGCCGCAGCCCGGGCCACGATGCAGGAGATCGTCGACCGGACCTGACCCGCGACCGGTGCCAGGCTGGCCGCAGACCAACGCGAAGGAGCGTCATGGAGTTCACCGACCTCGTCCCCGACCCGGCCGCCGTCGAGCGGATCGCGACCGGGAGCACCTGGGCCGAGGGCCCCTGCTGGGTGCCCGCCTCGAGGACACTCCGGTGGTCGGACATCCCCGGCGACCGGATCCTGCAGTGGCACGCCGACACCGGAGCCGTCGACACGTACGCCGAGCACGTCGAGTTCACGAACGGTCGGACGCTCGACCGCGACGGCTCCGTCGTGCAGTGCTCGCACGGACTGCGGCGGGTCGAGCGCGACCGGGACGGGGCGGTGTCCGTGATCGTGGACGGCTGGGCCGGTGGTCGGCTCAACTCGCCGAACGACGTCGTGGTCGCCTCCGACGGTGCGGTCTGGTTCACCGACCCCGCGTACGGGATCACCCAGCCCCGCGAAGGCCACCCCGGCGTCCGTGAGTACGGCGACCACTGGCTGTTCCGCTGCGGCCCGGACGGCGGGGACCTCCGGCCGGTGGTGACCGACGTCGACGAGCCGAACGGGCTCGCGTTCGCCCCGGACGAGCGGGTGCTCTACGTCGCGAGTTCCTCGGGCGACCTGCCGGTGATCCGCGCGTACGACGTGGACATCGACGACGTCGGGGTCCGCGTGAAGAACGGGCGTGACTTCGCACGGCTCGGTGCGGGGGAGGGCGTCCCCGACGGCATCCGTGTGGACGAGCACGGCAACGTCTGGTCCTCGTCGCACCGCGGCGTCGTCGTGTTCGACCGGGCGGGTGCGCGACTCGGGGAGATCGCGGTACCGGAGGTCGTCTCGAACCTCTGCTTCGGCGGGGACGACGGCACCGAGCTGTTCCTGACCGCGACGACCTCGGTCTACCGGCTCCCGACGCGGGCTCGGGACGCCGCTCGACGGTAGCCCCTTCCCTCTGGTGATACTGCTGTGTAAAATATCATTGCAGTTGTCATTCGAACAAGGGAGCCAGCGTGTCGAAGCGCGTCGCGATCATCGGTACCCGGGGGTACCCGTCCTACTACGGCGGCTTCGAGACCGCCGTCCGGCAGGTCGCCCCGGCGCTGGCGGACGTCGGCTGGGACGTCACCGTCTACGGACGCCCCGGGCAGGAGCGCCCGGACGACCCCACGCTCGACACGCGGATCACCCGACGCGTCACCCGTGGTCTCGAGTCGCGGTCGCTCTCGACGCTCACCTACGGTCTGACCGCCGTGCTCGACACGGTCCGCCGCCGCCCGGACGTCGCCCTCGTCATGAACTGCGCGAACGGGTACTGGCTGCCCCTGCTCAAGCTCGCCGGCATCCCGACGGTCGTCAACGTCGACGGCATCGAGTGGGAGCGCGCGAAGTGGGGTCGGATCGCGAAGGCGGTGTTCAAGACCGGTGCCCGGATGACCGCGTGGAGCGCCGACCGGCTCGTCTTCGACGCGCGGGCGATCGGCGAATACTGGCAGCGGGTGTTCGACAAGGACGGGGTGGTGATCCCCTACGGCGGGACGACGGCCTCGGCCCTGCCGCTCCACCCGGAGGACGCGCACCTCGCCGGCCGCCCGTTCGCGCTCGTCGTCGCACGGTTCGTGCCCGAGAACACCGTTCCGGAGTTCCTCGCGGCGGCCGAGCGCATCGCCCGGCGCTTCCCGGTCGTCATCGTCGGCTCCACCGGCTACGGCGGCGAGCTCGACCAGCACGCACGGCTGCTCGCCGACACCCGCCCCGACGTGCACTGGCTCGGCCACGTCGCCGACGACGACCGCCTCTTCGCGCTCTGGCAGCACGCCGGTGCGTACTTCCACGGACACAGCGTGGGTGGGACGAACCCCGCGCTCGTGCAGGCCATGCACCTCGGCGCCCCGACGATCGCGCGCGACACGGTCTACAACCGCGAGGTGCTCGCGGACACCGCGGCTGCCTTCGTCGAGCCCCGTCCGGACGCGATCGCCGACGCCGTCCTGACGCTGCTGTCCGACCCGACGGAACAGAACCGCCTGAGCCGGGTCGTGCGCGACCGAGCACTCCAGCACTACACGTGGCGCGGAGTCTGCGACGCGTACGAGCGAGCCCTGGACGAGCAGGTCCGCGGCGTCGTCGCCGATCGACCCGAGGCGGTGCCGGCCGCGTGACCCCTCCGACGAGCCTACGCATCGTCCCGGAGCTGCGGGCGGTGCACGTGGAGCGACACCGCACCGGGACACCGGCCGAACTGCTCTACCTCGACGTGAACTACGACCTCGCGGGCACCCCGCTCGCGGAGGGCATCCGACGGACCACGGTCGGCAGGGCGCTTGCGCGGTTCCTGCACACCACGGCGACCACGCTCGAGGTCCCCGAGCCCCTCTGGATGCGGTTCTGGCCGAAGCACGCGGTCCTCGCGGCCGGCTTCGCCCTCGCCGGCGTCGTCCGCGGGCGCCGACACCGCGTCGTGACGTACGCGATGGAGAACAACGACCTCCGCACCCTCGTCGGTGGCCGCGGCCGTGTCCCGGCGCTGCTCGTGACCGCGGTCGGGCTCCTCGTCGGCGTGGTCGCACGGCTGACCCTCGACCGCATCCACTTCGCCACGCCGGCCGCTCGGAACGCGTACGCGCAGTTGCCCTTCGTCGGGGCGATCGAGCAGACGGTGGGTCTCGAGCTCCCGGCGCCGGCTCCCGGGCCGACCCGCGACGCCGTTCCGGGTTCGTGCGTGTTCGTCGGCGTCCTCGAGGCACGGAAGGGCATCGCACCCCTGATGTCCGCGTGGGAGGTCGTCGAACGCACGCGTCCGGGCGCCGTGCTCACGATCGTCGGTCCCGGGCCGGAACTCGACCGTGTCCGGCGCTGGGCCGCGGGGGCACCGGACCGACGTCGTGTCCTCGGTCCCCTGCCGCACGCCGAGGCCGGTGCCGCGGTCGCGCGTTCGGCGGTCCTCGTCGCGCCGTCGATCCCCGACGGCCGCTGGCGGGAGCAGGTCGGCCTGCCGGTGAAGGACGCCCTCGCGGCCGGACTCACCGTCGTCGCCACCGACCAGACCGGACTCGCACCGTGGCTCGCCGAGCACGGGCACCAGGTCGTCACGGTCGCCGGCGGCGACCTCGTCGGACGACTGGCACGGTCGATCGAGCGGGCAGTCGACACCCCACTGCAGCGCGAGGCCGTCCGTGCGGCACTGCCCGGTCGGGACGGCCGGATGGCCGCGGACGAGTGGCTCCACGCGTGAACGGCGGGCGGATCGTGGTGGTCAACACCCTCGGCGGAGCGCTCCGGCACTACGCCGCAGCACTCGTGGCGAGCTTCGGCAGCGACGACGTGCGGCTGCTCGCGGTCGACGAGCCCAGTGTCGCGGGCGGCTCCGGGCTGGCATGGCTCGGCCGGACGCTCCGGGCGCTGGTGCGGGCTCGACGACTCGGGGGGCGTGTCGTCGTGACCTGGCCCGTCCTCGGCCACCTCGACCGGGTGCTGCTCCGACTCGTGCTCGGTGCCAAGGTCGACGCCGCCCTGGTCGTGCACGACCCTCGGCCGTTGGTCCACGCTCGTGGCTACGGCGCCGGTGCGCGGTGGCTCGGCCGGTTCCTGGGCGGTTCGGTGCGGATGATCGTGCACAGCGAGCAGGCCGCGGATGCCCTGCGGGAGCACTGCCCTGGTGACGAGCCCGTCCTGCTGCCGCACCCCGTCGCGCCGCGGTCGGAGTCGTCGCGACGCCCGCCGGCGAGCGCCCGTCCGGTCGTCCGGGTGCTCGGGCAGTACAAGCCGGACCGCGACGTCGCCCTGCTCGTCGCGCTGGCCGCACGGCTCGGTGACACCCACCTGCTCGAGGTCGTCGGTCGTGGCTGGCCGCCCGTCGCGGGCTGGTCGGTCCGTGACGCGTTCGTCGGCGAGGCCGAACTCGACGACCTCATCGTGACGGCGGACGCGGTGCTCGTGCCGTACCGGCGCTTCTTCCAGTCCGGGGTGGCGATCCGGTCGCTCGAGCTCGGGACGCCGGCGGTGGGACCTGCCGACTCGAGCATGGCCGATCTCTACCCGGACGACCGTTTCCTCGCGGACGGATCGGTCGACTCCTGGTGCCGCGCGGTCGAACGCGCAGCCGGGGCATCCCGGAGCGACACCGTCGCGCTCGCCCGGGCAGCCGACGAGCGAGCGCGCGGCGCATGGCGGACGGAGTACGCCGTACCCTGAGACGGCCATGCAGTGCGACTACTTCGACCGCGGGGTGTGCCGATCGTGCACGCTCATGGGCCAGCCGTACGCCGACCAGGTCCTCGACAAGGAGATCCGGACGCGCGAGCTGCTCCACGATGCGGTCGAGGCTGCGGGCGGTCCGGGTGCGGTCGAGTGGCTCCCCGCGATCACGAGTCCGGAGTCGGCCTACCGCAACAAGGCGAAGATGGTGGTCGGCGGCTCCGTGCAGCACCCGACCGTCGGCATCCTCGACCACCGCCAGCGCGGGGTGGACCTGCAGCACTGCGGCATCTGCACGCCCGGCATCCAGCGCGCGCTGCCGGTCCTCGCACGGTTCATCGCCGACGCCGGACTGATCCCGTACGACGTCGCCGCCCGGCGGGGTGAGCTGAAGTTCGTCCTCGTGACGGAGTCACCCGACGGCGAGCTCATGGTCCGCTTCGTGCTGCGTTCGGAGGGACAGCTGCCCCGGCTCCGCGAGCACCTCGCCGCGCTCCGCTCCGTGCTGCCGGAGGCCGTGGTGGTCACGGCGAACCTGCTCCCCGAGCACAAGGCCGTCACCGAAGGCGACCGCGAGGTGCTCCTGACCGAGCAGGCGACGCTGCCGATGCGGATGGGGGACGTCACGATGCACCTCCGTCCGCAGAGCTTCTTCCAGACCAACACCGTCGTCGCCGCGCGGCTGTACGAGCAGGCCACCGCGTGGATCGACGAGGTGGACCCCGCCTCGATGTGGGACCTGTACTGCGGGGTCGGCGGCTTCGCCCTGCACGCCGCTCGCCCCGGCCTTGCGGTGACGGGCATCGAGACCAGCCGCGAGGCCGTCCGTTCGGCGGGACAGTCCGCTCGCGAGGCCGGCCTGACCGACGTCCGGTTCGCCGCCGACGACGCCACCGAGCACGCGCTCCGAGCCCGTCCGGACGCCGTGCCGGAACTCGTCGTGGTCAACCCGCCCCGGCGCGGGATCGGTGTGACGCTGGCGGACTGGCTCGAAGCGTCGAGCGTCGACCACGTCGTCTACTCGAGCTGCAACCCGGTGACCCTCGCGAAGGACCTGGCACGCATGCCGTCCTTCCGACTCGACCGCGTCCGGGTCCTCGACATGTTCCCGCAGACCGGCCACCTCGAGGCCGTGACCGTGCTGTCGAGACGGTGATCCGAGCCTCCTGGCCGACTTTCCCAGGGAATTGCCAAGCGAATGTACCCGGGTACAGCACCATCTGCGCGAGCACGGCGATCGGGGCGTACAGGTTTCACCGTGGGGGACATAGCACCGAAGGGTAGAACCGTTTGTCTCAGTTTGATAACGGTGCGGAGTTTCCTATGGTGGCCGACCGAGGTGCCACCGGCGCGAGACCACTGCCCCCGGTGGCGCACCCCACAACGTGACCGCGGACGGTCGGGACGGGCAGTGGACAGGTCGGAACTCCGGCGCGCGGTCCCGGTGGAGCAATCACATGAAGAAGCTTTCCCGTACCCGCACCATCGTCGGTGGCCTCGCCTTCGCAGGCATCGCCGCGACGGGTGTCGGCCTCGCGGCTGCGCCCGCGAACGCAGCGTCCGGTTCGACCTGGGACGCGCTCGCACAGTGCGAGTCCGGTGGTAACTGGGCGATCAACACCGGCAACGGTTTCTACGGCGGTCTCCAGTTCACGCTGGGGACGTGGCAGGCCAACGGCGGCTCGGGCAACCCGGCCGCTGCCAGCCGCGAGACCCAGATCGCCGTCGCCGAGCGCGTCCTCGCGTCCCAGGGCTGGGGCGCATGGCCGGCCTGCTCCGCGAAGCTCGGTCTGAGCGGCACCACCGGTGCTGCTCCGACGGCCGCCACGCCGCAGCCCGCCGCACCGGCGACCCAGGCCGCTCCGCAGCAGAGCACGACGCAGGCTGCGCCGCAGCAGAGCACCACGCCGGCGGCGCCGCAGCAGGCGGCCCCGAAGGCGACGGCCCCGGCTGCCTCGAGCAAGCCGGCCGCGGTGGCGACCAGCGGCAAGACCTACAAGATCGCGTCGGGTGACACGCTCGACAAGATCGCCGCGAAGCTCGACGTCGAGGGCGGCTGGAAGCAGCTCTGGGCGGCGAACACGTCGACGATCGACGACCCGAACCTCATCTACGCGGGTCAGACCCTGCAGCTCCCGGCCTGATCGCCGCGACTGCGTGACGGAACCCCCTCGACCTCGGTCGAGGGGGTTCCGTCGTCGTCGGGCTACTGCGGGTTCTCCGCGAGCCACCCGGCGACGTCGTCCGACCGCAGCGCCTGCGACAGCGACTGCACCGCGAGGGTGTTCACGGCGACGTACGACTGGCCGTCGCTCGAGGTCCCACCGCCGGCCGTCGGCATCGTGAAGGTCACGAGGTCGGACGACCTGACGCCGCGCAGGGACCACCCGAGGTCGACGAGCGTGCGGAGGTCGAGGCCGGCGTCGACGGACAAGTACCTGGTCGTCGCGTCCACGAAGGCCCGGATGCGACCGGGGTTCGTGATGGTGCCGCGCGAAAGGGCCCCGTCGAGCACGCCGCGCATGAAGGCCTGCTGGTTGCGGACCCGGGTGTGGTCGGCGTCGGCGAAGGCGTATCGCTCGCGGACGAAGGCCAACGCCGCGTCGCCGTCGAGGCGGTTCGGGCCGGCGACGAACTCGTCGCCCTCGCGGGCGGTGAACGCACGCGGCGAGTCCACGGTCACGCCACCGAGTGCGTTCGTCATGTCGCGGAAACCGGCGAAGTCGATCTCGGCGACGTGGTCGATGCGGGAGTCGAGGAGTTCCTCGACGGTTCGGACGACGAGCGGGACTCCGCCCCAGCTGAACGCCGCGTTGATCTTCGCGGTCCCGTGGCCGGGGATGTCGACCCACGAGTCGCGCATGATCGACATGAGGTAGGCGCGCTTGCGGTCGGCCGGGAGGTGCAGGAGCATCAGCGTGTCCGCGCGGCCGCCCATGACGCCGTCACCGTTCGGATCGAGCGACGCGCGGGAGTCCGACCCGATCAGGAGGATGTTCTCGACGCCGTCCACCGGAGCGGGGCGCTCGCCGCTGGGGAAGGCGTGGTCGATGGTGGTGCTCTGGTCGAAGCTGCGAGCGAGACCGCCGATGAAGACACTGGCGACCACCGCGATGACCGTGGCCAGTCCCGCGAGGGTCCCGATCGTCGCGAGGAGCGCGACGAGGAACGGGCGCCTGCGTCGCCGTCGCCTCGAGGGGTTCGATCGCCCGCTGTCGTTGCGCTGCCGGACGCGGTCCGGCCGATCGGTGCCACCCACCCGGCCGTTGCCGCCGGATCGATCGCTGCCCCCCGGCAGATCCCCGCTCCCTGGCCTGACGCTCGCCGGTGCAGCGCGTCGCGGCGCGCCGACGCCGGGTCGCGGTCGGTCGTGGGATTCGGCGGCAGCCGCCCCTGCGGCGGCTCTGGCTGCACGGCGTTCGGACACATGGTCTCCTGGGATGCGGGCCGGCCCTGATGCCGACCCTCCCAGAGTACCGCATGTGCAATATCAGATGCTAGGAATTCGTCCGGCTCATGATCGCTGCGAGCGCCCCACGCAACGCTGCGTCCTCGGGCAGGACCTCGCGCTCGATGTGCTTCGCCGTGTCCCATGCGGCCCGCCCGGCATCGGTCACCGTGACCACGCGCCGCCGACGGTCCTCCGGGTGCGGCGAGCGTTCGACGAGGCCGTCCCGCTCGAGCCGCTCGAGCGTGCGGGACATCGTCTGGGGCTGCACCCGTGCCGCGCGGGCGACCGTGTCGGCGCCGGTCGGACCGGTCCGGATCAGGATGTCGATCGCGATGAGCCCGGCGTGCGGGAGCCCGATCTCGCGCAGTCGCTCGTCCCAGTCGCGCTCGACACGTCGTGCGGCCGCGGCCAGCAGGCGCCCCATGGGCCATGCCGCGGGCTGTTCCTCCATGGCAGCATCCTACGGAGCGGGCATCGACGACAGATGATCAGCATGCTGACGATCGGTGTACGCTCGCACCGTGTCCCGCTTCCTCCGAATCGTGCTCCCCGCCGTCGTCATCGTCGCCTGGCTCGCCGTCGCGTCCGTCGGCGGTCCCTACTTCGGCAAGATCGCCGAGGTCTCGACGAACGACCAGACGTCCTTCCTCCCGGCCTCGGCGGACGCCACGAAGGTGCAGGAGCGAGCGTCCGAGTTCCGGCAGGCATCCGGTGCCCCGGCCATCGTGGTCCTCGACCGTGCGGGCGGCTTGACGCGCACCGACCTCGCTGCGGCAGACCGTCTCGCGGAGGACCTCGGCGACCGCGGCGACGTCCAGGGTGTCAGCCCGGTCATCCCGAGCGAGGACGGGGACGCGGTCGAGATCGTCGCCACACTGACGCAGACGGCCGAGACCGGCGACGCGGTGGAGGCGATCCGGGCGGACGTCGACGACGCCCTGCCGACGGGCGTTCGCGGCTTCGTCACCGGGCCGGCCGGCTTCACGGCCGACCTGACCGCAGCCTTCGCCGGCATCGACGGGCTGTTGCTCGGCGTCGCCCTCGCCGCCGTGTTCGTGATCCTCATCGTCGTGTACCGGTCGCCACTCCTGCCGGTCCTCGTGCTGAGCACCGCCTCGTTCGCGCTCTGCGCCTCGATCCTCGTGGTGTGGTGGCTGGCGAAGGCCGACCTCGTGACCGTCAACGGGCAGGTGCAGGGCATCCTCTCGATCCTCGTGATCGGCGCCGCGACGGACTACGCGCTGCTCTACACGGCGCGCTACCGGGAGGCCCTCCGTGACCACCGCACCGGGTGGGACGCCACGAAGGCCGCGCTCCGGGGCAGCCTCGAACCGATCCTGGCGTCCGGTGGCACGGTCATCGTGGGTGTCCTCTGCCTCCTGTTCTCCGACCTCAACTCGAACAAGGCGCTCGGGCCGGTGGCAGCGATCGGCATCGCGTTCAGCCTGCTCGCGGCGCTCACGCTGCTGCCGGCGCTCCTCCTCGCCTTCCGGCGCGCGGCCTTCTGGCCGCTCCGGCCGGCGTACGGGTCCGCCCACCCCGTCGTGACCGGTCCGGACGCGAAGGGCCTGTGGGCGTCGGTCGGGAGGCTCGTGGCGCGTCGGTCACGCGTCGTCTGGGTCGTGTGCACGGTCGGCCTCCTCGCCATGGGGGCCGGGCTGTCCGGCCTGCGGGCCGACGGCGTGCCGCAGAGCGACCTCGTCATCGGGGCATCCCAGGCCCGGGACGGGCAGGACGTGCTCGCCGACCACTTCCCGGGCGGTTCCGGCAGCCCGGCGCAGGTCATCGGACGCGCGGACTCGCTCGACGAGCTCATCCGGACCGTCCGCGGGGTCGACGGGGTCGACGGCGTGGTCGCGGCCGCGAAGGACTCCCCGTCCGGCACGGTCGCCGTCACCGACGGGTCCGGCGCGAGCGCTGGTGGTGGCTCCGGCTCGGCTCGGTCCGGCGTGGGCGGTGGCGGCTCCGGCTCGGCTCGGTCCGGCGCGGGCGGTGGCGGCTCCGGCCCGACCGCCGAGCCGACGGTCTCGCGCGGCGACGTCCTCCTCGAGGCCACCCTCGCCGACCCGGCCGACTCCGCGGCGGCGGAGCAGACCGTCCGCGACCTCCGGACCGCCGTGGAACGGGTGGACCCGGACGCGATCGTCGGCGGGGTCACCGCGACCGCGCTCGACACGAACGACACGGGCATCCGTGACCGCTCGGTCATCATCCCGGTCGTCCTCGCGGTCATCCTGCTCATCCTCATGCTCCTGCTGCGGAGCATCGTGGCGCCGCTCGTCCTCATCGGCAGCGTGATCGTGTCCTTCGCGGCGGCGCTCGGCGTCGGGGCGCTCGTGTTCGACCACGTGTTCCACTTCCCCGGGGCCGACCCGTCCGTGCCGCTGTACTCGTTCGTGTTCCTCGTGGCACTCGGCGTCGACTACAACATCTTCCTCATGACCCGGGTCCGGGAGGAGGCGCTGCGGCACGGCCCGCGCGAGGGTGTGCTGCGCGGACTCGGTGTGACCGGCGGTGTCATCACCTCGGCCGGCATCGTGCTCGCGGCGACGTTCGCGGCGCTCGGCGTGATCCCGATCCTGTTCCTCGTGCAGATCGCGTTCGTGGTCGCCTTCGGCGTCCTGCTCGACACGGTGGTGGTGCGCTCGCTGCTCGTCCCGGCGCTCGCCGTCGAACTCGGGCGTCGGGCGTGGTGGCCGTCGCGCCTGTCGCGCCCGGCCCATCACATGTGACACGCTGGTGCCATGCCAGTGCCCTCGACCCAGCCCGCCGCCGAGCGGAAGCTCCTCCGCGACACGGTGCAGGACAAGATCCGCGACGCGATCATGGACGGCACGCTGGAGCCGGGCGAGCGGCTGAACGACGACGACCTCATCGCCTGGCTCGGCGTCTCCCGCACGCCCATCCGCGAAGCCCTCGCGGAACTCGCCCGGTCGGGGCTGATCGAGATGGCGCCGAACCGGTACACCCGGGTGGCGGCGCCGACCAAGGACGAACTGCTCGACGCGTACCGGACCCTCGGTGTGATCTACGGCGGGGTGGTCCGGCTCGCCGTGCCCCGCTTCACCGAGCCGCAGCGCAAGAAGGTCGTCAAGATGCTCGACGACGTCATCGCGCGGAGCACGAAGGGCAAGCAGGACGAGGTCGCCCGTGAGGGTGCGAGCATCTACTCGATGTGGGTCGAGGCCTGCGGCAACGCATCGCTCGCGGCGCTCTGCCGGTCGACGACCGACGGTCTGGCGTTCAAGCTCCGGGTACCGGAACTGCCGGAGCTCATCCCCGCGGACACCGTCCTGCCGGAGCTCGAGAAGCTCAAGGCCGCGGTGCTCGCGAAGGACCCGATCGCCGCCGAGCTCGCCATGGAGGCCGTGCACCTCCTTCCCGCGCGCGAACACTGAGCCAGGCGCTCTTCGCGGATCGACCGGGCGTTCTCATCGCACGTCCGAGCACTGCGGTTACCCTTTCCGGGTGAGCGAAGCACCCGACGAGACGACCCGCCGCGCCCGCCGCGGCTCCGTGCCGCCCCGCCACGGGCGCCAGAAGCGCCGCCTGAGCGCCGTGTTCCCGGCCGTCGCGGGCGTGCTCACGATGGCGATCGCGCTCAGTGGTGCGTACGCGTTCTACACGTACGACCAGCTGGCCAGCAACGTGACGATCATCAACGCGATCACGGGCAAGAAGGACACCAAGAACGACGTCGACGGTCAGGCGCAGAACATCCTGCTCGTCGGTGACGACCACCGACCGGACAACGCCACCCCCGAGCAGATGGCCGAGCTCAGCACGGAGTCGGACGGCGGTGCGACGAACACCGACACGATGATCGTCCTGCACATCAACGCGGACGGCTCCCAGGCGACGATGATCTCGTTCCCGCGCGACTCCTACGTCGACATCCCGAACGTGGGCAAGGGCAAGCTCAACAGCGCCTTCTACTACGGCACGCTGAACGGGGGCGGCGACACCGGGGGAGCGAAGCTGCTCATCCAGACGATCGAGAACGTCAGCGGGTTGCAGATCGACCACTACGTCCGTGTCTCGCTGCTCGGCTTCTACCAGGTCGTCAAGGAACTCGGTCCGGTGAACGTCTGCCTCAACAACGCGGTCAACGACCCGTACTCCGGCGTGAACCTGCCGAAGGGGAAGTCGACGCTCGACGCCAAGCAGGCGCTCTCGTTCGTGCGGCAGCGGCACGGTCTCCCGAACGGCGACCTCGACCGCAACGTCCGGCAGCAGTACTTCCTGTCGCAGGAGGCGCGCAAGGTGCTCTCCGCCGGGACCCTGCTCAACCCGATCAAGCTCGGCAACATCCTCAAGGCGGTCGGTGGGTCGATCCAGACCGACACCGACCTCGTCTCGCTCGGCTCGCAGATGCGGAACCTCCGACCGGGCAACATCCAGTCGGCGACGATCCCGACGCTCGGCACCCCGACCATCTACGTCAACGGCTCGGCGCTGTCCATCGTCCAGGTGGACGAGGTCGGCCTCCCGGCCTTCGTGCAGGGCCTCGTCGGCGAGCCGGAGGCGTACACGAAGGCCGGGCGTGCGCAGCCGGCGAACACCACCGTCACGGTGCTCAACGGCAGCGGGGTCGAGGGTGCGGCGGCGGCGGCGACCCAGAACCTCACCGCGCGTGGGTTCCAGGTGGGTGCTCCGGGATCGTCGGACACGACGAAGGCGACGCAGGTGCAGTACCCGAAGGGCATGGAGTCGCAGGCCAAGGCCGTCGTGCGGGTGACCCCGGGCGCGGTCGCGGTCCGCACCAGCGCGGTCACCGGTGTGACGCTGGTCCTCGGTTCGGACGGCAAGACGGTCTCGGCGCCGTCACAGCCCGGGTCGTCGGCCTCGAAGCCGTCCTCCGGGGGGTCCGGGGGATCGACCTCCACGAAGAAGCCGGACGCGCGGCCGAGCAAGGAGCCGTCGCCGAAGTCCACGGACGTGCACAACTACGGCAAGGCGAACGTCTGCATCAACTGAGGACGCGGACCTCCGGACTTGCCCCTCCCGTGATCAACATGCAAGATATCAGATGTGCATGCTGACCTCCTCGCCGTCCGAGCGGAAGAGCGCGCGCTCATGCTCGCGGTCGCCGGCGGCGACCAGGCGGCCTTCACAGCGCTGCACCGACGCCTGCGGCCGATCGTCGAGCGCTACGTCCGGCACCAGCTGACCGACCCGACCCAGGCCGAAGAGGTCGTCCAGGACGTGTTCCTGGAGCTCTGGACGATCGCCGGGCGGTACGACCCGTCGCACTCCGTGATCGCCTGGGTGCGGACGATCGCGAACCGCCGAGCGATCGACCGGGTGCGCAAGAGCGTCGCCGACCGGGACCGCGACCTGCGGATCGGTGCCCGCGACCACGAGCCCGTCGACCTCGCGAGCCAGGAACGCGCGGAGAGCGTCCTCGACCGGACGGCCCTCCGGCGTGCGATCGTCCGGTTGCCGCCACGCCAACGGGAGGCGGTCGTCCTCCGGCACCTCGTCGGACTGTCCGGTCCGGAGCTGGCTGCGGAGCTCGGCCTCCCGCTCGGCACGGCGAAGACCCGAGCCCGGGACGGCGTGCTCACACTGCGACGGACCATGGCGTCCCAGCGCGCCGCTCGGTAGGTTCGAGCGGTGAACAACGCCGTGCGTCCGATCACCCTGATGACCTACAACGTGAAGAACCCGGACCCCGCCCACGACTGGCCCGGACGGCTCCCGGTGCTGCTCGACGTCGTCCGCCGGCACGACCCCGACCTGCTCTGCGTGCAGGAGGCGTTCGACCACCAGATGGACGACCTCCGTGCGGGCCTGCCCGACCACGGCGACGTCGGCCAGGGACGGGAGGGCGGCACCGCGGGTGAGCACGCCGCGGTCTTCTTCCGACGGTCTCGGCTCCGACCCGTCGACCAGGGCTCGTTCTGGATGTCAGACACCCCGGACGAACCGGTGTCGAACACCTGGGGCAGCGCGTACCCACGCATCGCGAACCACGTCCGGTTCGTCGACGTGGACGGCGACGCGTTCACCCTGCTGACCACGCACCTCGACCACGAGGAGGGCGCACACGGCGACGAGGTCCGGGCGAAGAGCGCAGCGCTGATCGTCGAACGGCTCGCAGCGACCGACGGCCCCGTGCTCGTCGCCGGCGACTGCAACGAGCCCGCCGGTGCCGGAGCCGCATCGCGTGTGCTCGCCGAGGCGGGGTTCGAGGACGCATGGACGGTGGCCGGGGACCCGGACGACCGCACCGCCACGTTCAACGACTGGGCGCCTCCGGTGTCGTCGGGAGAGCGCATCGACTGGGTGTTCGCCCGTGGTGTGCGCGGCGTCGACCGTGTCGTGATCGACCACGACGGCCCGGAGACGTGGTTCGCGAGCGACCACTTCCCGGTGATCGCGTCGATCCGCGTCTGACGGTCAGCAGCTCCGGGTGGCGTTGACCGGCATCGGTGAGCCGAGCACGGCCACGGTGGTCCCGTCGGTGAGCGCCGAGACGCCGTTCCGGCCGTCCTCGTCCGCGCGGACCGCGGCGGTCCGCGCGGGGTCGTCGCTCGTGGTGTCCGCCCGTCTGTCGTCGCTCGATCCGTCGGTCGCGTCCCAGCCGCGTTGGAGCAGCACCTGCCAGGCCGACGGCTCGTCCTCGTCGCCCGCCCCGAAGGACATCCGGTCGGCGCGGTCCGTCTTCGCGATCCGTCCCGCGATGTCGTCACCGACCTGCACGCCGCGCGGGCCGGAGAGCTCGACCGTGGTGCCGTTCCGCGTCCGGACGTCGTCGCGGAGGACGCGGATCTCGACCGCGTTGCCGAGGTCCGCGGGCGTCGCCAGGGCCGCGACCCGGACCGCCCCACCCCACGTGTAGGTCGTGCCGGCGGGGAAGCACGCGCCACCGTCGCCCTCGGCCGTGTGCGTCCGGGCCGGCGTGCCCAGCAGTCGGTCGAGCACGTCGACGGTCGTGCGGGCGTCGCGCATGGAGACCACGGCGACGGTGCGGTCGTCGCGTTCGAAGACGAGCGACTCCGCGTGGAGCTCGACCGCGTCCACGTGCGCGAGCGTGCCGTTCGTCACGCGCGGGGCGGAGGACGATCCCCACGACGGCTCCGATGCCCGGGCGGGCGCTCCGGACGCGATCGTGGTCGCCGACGCGGCGAGCACGGCGACGCCGAGCGCGAGTGCGGGGCGGAAGGTCATCCGTCGACCGTACGTCGTCGTCCCTCGTCGGGCGACAGGTGTTACCGAATCGGTTCACGCCCGTCACCGGACCGTGATCTTCGACGAGGACGTCCGGGGGACACCGGGCTGGGCGGGAGCGCTGCGACGGGTGCGTACCGTACGGGCCATGACGGACCAGTACACGATGCAGGACCCGACCGCGATGTACGCGGACAAGAAGCCCGACGAGCAGTACCTGCCGGGCGCCGGAACCGACGAGGAGATGGCGCAGAACGTCCCGGCCGACCACGGTGAGGACACCTACCGCGGCTCGGGCCGACTCGAGGGCCGGAAGGCGCTCGTCACCGGCGGAGACTCCGGCATCGGGGCGGCCGTCGCCATCGCCTACGCCCGCGAGGGCGCCGACGTGGCGATCTCGTACCTGCCCGAGGAGGAAGAGGACGCGAAGCGCATCGTCGGACTCATCGAGGCCGCCGGCCGCACGGCGGTCGCGCTGCCCGGTGACATCACGTCGAAGGAGTGGTGCGAGGAGCTGGTCGCGAAGGCCGTCGACGGCCTGGGCGGGCTCGACATCCTCGTGAACAACGCGGGCAAGCAGCAGAACGTCGACGACATCACGAAGATCTCGGACGAGGAGTTCGACGAGACCTTCAAGACGAACGCCTACGCGACGTTCCGCATCACGAAGGCCGCCGTCCCGCACCTCCAGCCGGGCTCGACGATCATCAACACGACCTCGATCCAGGCGTACGCCCCCTCGCCGCACCTCGTGCACTACGCGGCCACGAAGGCGACCGTGAACAACCTGGCCAAGGGCCTCGCCGCGCAGCTCGCGCCCAAGGGCATCCGCGTGAACGCAGTCGCGCCCGGGCCGATCTGGACGCCGCTGCAGCCGGCCGGTGGACAGCCGCCGGAGGCCCTGCCGTCCGCGGGCGAGCAGACCTACCTCGGCCGCTGGGG
This sequence comes from Curtobacterium sp. B8, assembly GCF_000333315.1. Taxonomy (NCBI): domain Bacteria; kingdom Bacillati; phylum Actinomycetota; class Actinomycetes; order Micrococcales; family Microbacteriaceae; genus Curtobacterium; species Curtobacterium sp. B8. Next base: position 8,466 of record NZ_BACW01000187.1, on the reverse strand, counting down.
CCAGCCGGCCGAACTTGCGCCGGCGTACGTCTTCCTCGCCAGCGGCGAGTCGTCCTACGTGGTCGGTGAGACGCTCCACGTCGACGGCGGGATGCCGACGCCGTAGCGGCGACCCAGGACGGACGGGTGTNNTNNTCCNGNCGCGCTGCCACGCGTCGAGTGCGAAAGCGACCGTCCGAGCGGTCCGGAGCTCCGCGACATCGACGTCGGAGCGTGGATCGTGCAGCGCGACGTACAGCTCCGTCAGGGAGTCGTGCGACCCGAGTCGCACGGTCGGGACGCCAGCGGACCGTGCGACCCGCTCGACGGTCCGGTCGTCCGTCACCACGAGTGCACAGTCGGTGATGCGCCGCGCGGTGACGTCGGTCGAGATGTCGTGCGCGACGAGCGCCACGGGGATCGAGGACATGCGGCGGACGGCCCGGAGGACCTCGTTCGACCGTGCGCCGTCGCGCTCGTCCAGCCGGAACACGACGATCGAGGCCGCGTCGCGTTCGCCGGCCACCGCCACGACCGCGGCGGCGAGGTCCTCCGTGGAGAGTCCGATGTCGGTCTCCGCGCCCACTGTCAGTCCGACGCCGACGGGGGTGCTCGGGACCGCGGCGACGTCGGCGGCGTGGTCGATCCACAGCAGGTCGAGGGTGCCGGCCGCGATCGAGCCCGGGGTCGCGGGCTCGATGTCGTCGGTCAGGGTGATGCGTTCGCTCCCGGCGAGCCGGACCCGGTCACGGAGGGTGAGCGGGGTGGCGGTGTCGAACGTGTCCGGGAGCAGCGCTCGCCAGGCCTCGAGGAGGACGGAGCGAGCGAACGCCGAGCGTCCGGGGGCGATGTCGGCGATGAGGCGGCGTCGTGCGGGCATGTCCGGGCCTCCGGGGTCAGGTCGCTGATCGGGTGCTGGTCGGGTCCAGCTCCTCCATCATCGCAGACCGGTATGTGAAATACAACACGGTCAGTGAGCGCCGCGGGGTGAGCGCAGCAGCAGCCACACGAAGTAGGGCGTCCCGACGAGCGCCGTCAGGATCCCCGCGCCGAGCTGCGCGGGCGCGATGACCGTGCGGCCGAGGAGGTCGCCGAGGCAGACGAGCACCGCGCCGAGCAGCACGGCCACCGGGACCACCCGGGCGTGCGGGCGACCCACGAGCGAGCGAGCGGCGTGCGGGGCCACCAGACCGACGAACCCGATCGTGCCGACCGCGGCGATGGCCGTCGCCGTGAGCAGCACCGACAGCGTCAGGAGGGCGAGCCGGGCCCGCCCGAGCCGGATGCCGAGCAGTCGCGGTGTGTCCTCGTCGAGCGACACGAGGTCGAGCTCGCGGTGGCGGGGGAGGACGAGCACGAGTGCGACCACGAGCACCACGACCACCGGCAGCGAGTCCTGCCACGTCCGGCCGTAGGTCGAGCCCGACAGCCAGGTCAGGGCCTTCGTGGCGTTGAACGGGTCCGTGACGACGATGAGCAGGCTGATGAGTGCGGTGAGTCCGGCCGACACCCCGACACCCACGAGCACGAGGCGGTTCTGCCGGAAGCCCCCGCGGGCCGCGAGACCGAACACCACCACCGCGGCGACCGCGGCGCCGACGAACGCGGCACCGGCGACGCCCCACGTCGTCGCTGCTGGGACCGCCGTGACGACGAGCACCGCCCCGAGTCCCGCGCCGCTCGAGACGCCGAGCACGCCGGGGTCGGCGAGCGGGTTCCGGGTGACGCCCTGCACGAGGGTGCCGGCGAGGGCGAGCGCGGCGCCGGCGAGCAGGGCGGCGGAGACCCGCGGGACCCGGGTGTCGAGGATGAACGAGATGCCCTGGTTCGCCCTGCCCGACAGCCAGTTCGCCACGTCGCCGAGCAGGAGCTTCGCGTCGCCGAGGAGCACGGCCGCGACGACGACCCCGGCGAGCACCACGACGAGACCGAGCACCGTCAGCGTGACCGCGAGCCGGCCCGGGATCCGGGTGACCTCGAGCGGGGTGGTCTGGCCCGTGTCGCGCATCCGCAGCGCCATCACGACGAGGAAGACCGCGCCGACGACGCTCGTGACGACACCGGTCGGCACCGACACCGCCCGGTCGCCGTGGACCACCGCGCGGAGGAGGACGTCGGACCCCATCACGATGCCGGCGCCGACCAGGCCCGAGACCGACAGGAGCGCCCACGACCGGTGCAGCGTCGGGAAGGTCCGCGCGACGGGGCGTACCAGTGCCGGAGCGCACAGCCCGACGAAGCCGATCGGCCCCGCGATCGTGACGGCCGCGGCGGAGAGCAGCACGGCGAGGGCGACGGCGACGACCCGGGTGCTCCGGACCGGGACGCCGAGGCCACGGGCGGCGTCGTCCCCGAGCGCCAGGGCGTCCACCCGGTGCGAGACGAGCAGGAAGCCGGCCACGCCGACGACGACCACCGGCAGCATCGGCAGCACTGTGTCGTAGCCGTTCTGGGCGATGCCGCCCTGGTTCCACGCGTAGAGGCCCTGCGTCTCCTGCGGGAAGAGCAGGACCAGGGCCTGGGTCACGGAACCGAGGCCGAGCGCGAGCGCCGTCCCCGCCAGGACGAGGCGCAGGGTGCCGCTGCCGAGGCCGGACAGCGCGAGCACGAGGGCCGCCGCGGCCAGGCCGCCGACGAAGGCCACCCCGCCCTGCGCGACGACCGGGAGGCCCACACCGGCGACGGACACGACGCCGAGCGCCAGGTACGCGCCCGCGTTCACGGCGAGCGTGTCCGGCGCCGCGAGCACGTTCCGACTGACCGACTGCAGTGCGGCACCGGCGACACCGAGTGCGAACCCGACGACGAGCCCGGCGACGGCGCGCGGGAACCGGGACGCGACCACGACGGAGGCGTCGGCGGCGTCCGCGTGCCCGGTCAGGGCCTTCCAGACGGCTCCGGCGCCGACGTTCGCGGTCCCCTGCGTCGTGTCGAGTGCCGCCAGCGCCGCGACGACGGCGATCCCGGCGACCAGGAGCACGACGCCGAGCGCGGGCCGGGCGACGCTCGGGGAGCGCCGTCCGGCCCGCTGGGGCGTGGCGGAGTCGAGCACCGCTACTTCGTGAGCGCGGCGACCGCGGCGTCGACGTAGGCGTCCATCGCGCCCGGCCCGCCGAACATCCAGATGCCGTCGTCGAGACGGTGCACGTGGTCCTGCTCGACGAACGGCAGCGACTTCCACACGGCGTTCGAGGCGAGGGTCTTCCCGAAGACGTCGTCCTCGCTGGCCTTCGCGTTGTCGATGTAGAGGAACTGCGTGTCCGACGGGAGCTTGGTCAGCCCCTCGACGTCCGTCGAGCCGAGCCCGTACGCCGCGTCGCCCTCGATGCCCGTGCCGGTCCAGGCGTTCTCGAGCCCGAGTTCCTCGTTCACGGCGCCGATGAGCGAGCCGGCGGTGTACGGCCGGATGGTGACCTGGTTCGACAGCACGTAGCCGTCCGCGAACGCCACCTTCGTGCCGTCCTTGCCAGCGTCGGCGATCTCCTGCTTGCCCTCCGCGATCTTCTCCTCGAGCGCCTTCCAGACCGACTCGGCCTTCGCGGTCGTGCCGGTGGCCTCGGCGATGAGGTCGAGCGTGTCCTTGATGGTGTCGAGCTGGTCACCGGACTTCGCCGACGCGATCACGATCGTCGGTGCGATCTTCCGCAGCTGCGTGACGACCGAGTCCTTGAGGTCGGTCGTCGCGACGATGAGGTCCGGCGCGATCGACGCGATGGTGTCCGTGCTCGGCTCGCCGCGTGTCCCGATGTCCTTCGGGTCCCCGGTCAGCGGCACCTTCGAGTCCCACTGGCTGTAGCCCGTGACGTCCGCGACGCCCGCGGGTGCGACACCCAGCGTCTCGAGGTCCTCGACCACGTTCCACTCGGTGCCGACGACCTTCTTCGCGGGGCCGTCGAGGGTCACCTTCGTGCCCTGCGCGTCCGTGACGGTGATCTTCGCGGCTGAGGGGCTGGCGTCGGTGGCGGCCTGGGTGGAACCGCACGCCGTGAGGGCGAGGGCTGCGGCCGCGGCGATGGCGGTGGTGGCGAGGAGTCGTCGCTTCATGGCGGCTCGGGTTCTTCCTGTTCGGTGAGGGGTGGACTGTCGGCGCGGACCGCTGCGAGCGGCGCGGCCGTCAGCGTGCGGGTGCAGGGGTGGTCCGGCTGTGGTGCCGACCGACCGCGCGGGTGCGGAGGCGGCCGGTGGTCGGGTCGTGGTCGACCTCGACGCGGATGCCGTAGACGTCCGAGAGCCGGTCGGCCTCGAGCACCTCGGCGGGGGTGCCGTCCGCGACGACGACGCCGGCGCGGAGCAGCACGAGCCGGTCGGCGACGGCGGCCGCCTGGTCGAGGTCGTGCAGGACGACGCCGACCGCCGTGCCGTGGTGGTCGGCCAGGTCGCGGACGAGGTCGAGCAGCTCGACCTGGTACCGGAGGTCGAGGTAGGTCGTCGGCTCGTCGAGCAGCAGCACGCCCGTCTGCTGCGCCAGGCAGCTCGCCAGCCAGACCCGTTGGAGCTGTCCGCCCGAGAGCTCGTCGGCCGGTCGCTCGGCCAGGCTCGTGAGCCCGGTCACGTCGAGGGCGTGCGCCACCACGGTCTGGCCGTCGGGGTCCTGACCGCCGAAGCGGCCGCGGTACGGGTGGCGGCCGAACGCGACGAGGTCGCGGACGCGGAGGCCGCCGGGCACCGGCCGACCCTGCGTGAGCAGGGCGACCTGCCGGGCGAAGGCCTTCGGCGTCAGGGCGAGGCCGTCGACGACGTCCGCGTCGGTGGTGACGGTCGCGTGGCTGCTGGTCGTGGTCGTGCCGGTCACGGTGGTCCCGGGCGCGTCGGCTCCTGCCGTCCCGCGCGGCCTGGAGGCACGGCTCACCTCGTGCGCGTCGGTCGCGCCGCGCAGGTCGACCGCCCCGGAGCGGGCCTGCTGCAGTCGCGCGACGGTGCGGAGGAGCGTCGACTTGCCGGAACCGTTCGGGCCGACGAGGGCCGTCACGGAGCTTCCGGCGAGCTCGAGGGAGGCGGCGTGGACGACGTCCTCGCCGTGGTAGCCCACGGTGACGTCGCGTGCATGCAGATCAACCACGAGGTAAGGGTAGCCTCACCTACATCGGATCACCTAACGTCGCTCGGTGTCCGGATGACTCCGACGGCTCAGCAGGGCGCTCCGCAGGTCCGTGCCATCCGCTCGAGCAACTCGCGGGCGGCGAGTGCCGCGGCGAGCTCCACCTCGACCGGGTTGATCCCGATCGCCCGCTCGAACGCACGACGGCGAGCCTGGTCGGCGATCGGCACCTCGGGGCGCTGGGGCAGCACGGCGATCGCCCGGGCCGCGGCCTCGAACGCGCCGGGCGGGTGTCCGAGCTGCTCCCACATCGTGCGGAGGTCGTGCGCGACCTGGTCGGCGTCGCCGCCGAACTCGAAGCCGGCCGACGCCATGGTCGCGAGGCCCTGCGCGGTGGAGTCGTTCGGTGACATGGCGGCATCGTCACACGACTGCCCGGAAGGGCGCTGAGCAGCGCGGTTGTCCCCCGGAATGCCGACACCCGGACCGGGGATTCTGGTGTCCCCCGATCTGTACCAGGATCGGACGTGCACCCGATCGGGTGCACCCCGTGCCCCACGAGGGCACCCCGGACAGGACGTCCGGCGATCGGAGGGCACGATGCTCGAGAACACCAGCGCGGACACGCACGCCGCAGCGGCCGCGGCCGCCACCCTGCACCTGCGGATCACCATCGTGGGGGCGACGGTCGACCTGCTGCGCGACGTGCCCTTCCACGAGGCCCGGCCGGAGCACGTCGCCGAGCGCATGGGGATCTCGCTCACCGAACTCGAACTGCACTTCCCGTCGTGGGACGGCCTCGTCCTCGCCGCGGTGGACCGGTGGAACGGCGGCCGCATGGAGGAGGTGACCGCCGAGGTCGGCGACGCCCCCACGGTGGACCTCCTGCGCGCGATCGTCGCCTCGAACGCCGAGGACCCGGCACTCGCGCGGCTCCTCGTCGCGCTGCTCTCGGTCGCGGGCAACCCCGCGCACCCGATGTCGACGTACCTCCGCTCGCGCTACCAGCTCTTCTTCTCGCGGATCAAGCGCGGCCTCGAGCGGGACATCGCCGTCGGGCGGGCCCCGCACACGATGGACCCGCGTCGCGGTGCCGAGCAGCTCATCGCCCTCTACGAGGGACTCCAGCTGCAGGCGCTGCTCCGCGGCGACATGGACCTCGTCCAGGCCTTCGACCGGGCGGTCGCCCGCCTCGAGGCCGGGTGGATGGAGCGCTACCAGCCCCAGGCGCAGGTCCGGCACGCCACGTGGAGCGACCCGGGCAGCTGGGAGATCTGACCCGCGGCCCGTTGGCCGCGCAGCGCAGACCCGGGCGGGGTCGGAGCGGGCACGGGGTACTCGGTGGAGGCCCCAACCGGAAGGAGCCCGTCGTGGCGAACCCCGACCCGATCGAGATCCAGAAGTACCTGAGCGGCATCGACTACCCGGCGTCGAAGGACGACATCGTGGCCACCGCCGAGCGCGAGGGCGCGACCGGTGACGCCCTCGATGCGCTGAAGAACATCCCGGACGGCGAGTACGACGCTCCGACCGCGGTGTCGAGCGCGATCAGCGACGCGAGCTGAGCCGCGGACCGGTCGACCGCGCCGGCGTCACCAGCGCGGTCGACTGCCGTCTCCGGGGTCGTAACCGGAGTCGCGGATGACCCTCAGCGCGGTCGTGTCGCTGTGGACCGAGTGCACCACGACCTTCCGCGCTCGACGCAGGGCGCGACGGGCACCGGGCGTCGCGAACAGTCCGCCGAGGACGAGTCCCGCGCCGATCGCCAGCGCGACGGTCACCGCGGACACGAAGTCGAGTGCCGACGTCGACGACCCGGACATCACGGCGAGGAGCGCGTTCGACACCGCGACACCGGGCAGGAGCGCTCCGCAGAAGGCCGGCACGGCGATCGCCCCGACCGCCGTGCGCATCCGGGCCGCCGCGATGGTCGCGAGGACACCGAGGAGCACCGAGGCCAGGAAGGTCGCGCCGAGCAGCGGGAGGCCGAGCTGCCGCAGGCCCCACAGCGCGGCCCCGGCGGTGACCGAGAAGGCCACCGCGACCGGGATCACCCGCGCGCTGGCCTGCTGCACGAAGCAGTTCGCGGCGGCGGACACGACCGTGAGGGACAGTGACGCCCAGAGCGGCAGGGGGTCGAGCACGATGCCGGACGGGTCGACCTCGATCCGCAGCCAGTGCGTCAGCGCGATGCCCGCCGGGACGCCGACGACGATCGCGGCGATGACGAGCAGGATCGAGAACGCCCGCGCGACGGCCATCGCGCGGAACCCCGAGATCGCGTCCTGCGCCCAGGTGACGAGCGACACGTGCGGCAGGAGCAGCACCACGAGCGCGGCCACCATCGTCGCGGCACCGGCGGGTCGCAGGACCCCGGCGGAGATGGCGAGGGTGCCGATCGCCGACGCCACCGCACCCTGCGCGCCGGACACGAAGAACTGCGGGAAGCCCCGGCCGGTCAGCCACCGGCCGGAGACGATGATCCCCATCATGAGGACGAAGGCCCCGACCCCTGCTCGCCAGCCACCGCCGGCCTGCATGGCGATCGAGGTCCCCAGGATCGCGAGCCCGACGTCCGCCAGCCAGGTCGGCCAGCGGGGCGGCATCCGGAGCACGGCGACGAGGGCGCTCACGGCCGAGGTCATGTCCCGCGAGCCGTGCACGAGGTCGTCGACGATCTGGTTCGCCCACGCCAGGCGCCCGAGGTCGGACCCGTCGATCGTCACCGTGCGGAACTTCACGAGCGCCGGGCCCTCGGCCGGGGCGTACTGGATCGTCACCGAGCTGCCGGTGAGGTCGAGGTCGAGCGGCGCGAGGTTCCACTTCGTCGAGACCGCGACGACGGCCGTCTCGACGCTCCGGGTGTCGGCGCCCGAGGCGAGCATCACCTCCGCGAGGTCGAGGCAGAAGTCGACGATCTGCACGGGGGAGTACTGCTCACGGGGTCGGACGTCCGGGGCGACGTCCTCGTAGATCGTGCCGCGCAGTCGTGCGCGGGCGTCGCGGAGGTCGTGCTGCGCGACCTTCCGGACACGGGGCCGCGGAGGGCGGCCGGACTTCGGCACGCCGGGGAGGAACTGCTCGGCCATCCCGCCATGGTGCCAGTCGCGATCGACCGAGTCCGGACGCGCGCTGAACGTGACCCTGGCGCCGGCTGGGACGGTCAGTGCGGTCGGCGCACGCTGAGCCGACCGAGGGCAAAGGCCGCGACGACCGCGCCCACCAGGATGAGGACCGGCCCGACGACCTGCTGCCACGAGTGCGTCACGGGGTCGAAGACCGCTCCGGCGAGTGGGGCGTACGCGAACCAGCCGAACGAGGCGGTCGGTGCGGAGAGCCAGACCACCACGCCCGCGACCAGGACTGCGGTGCCCGCCCACAGGGCGAGCCAGGTCGGGGTGGCGAGGAACCGGGGCACGTCACCCAGCGTACGGGGCCGACGGACGGGA
>NZ_BACW01000188.1:0-14789 GCF_000333315.1 Curtobacterium sp. B8 | reverse complement strand
GTTCGTCTCGCACGACCTCGCCGTCGTGCAGCAGTTCGCCGAACGTGTCGTGGTGATGCGCCAGGGCGTCGTCGAGGAGCAGGGCGCGACCGGTGACACCCTCGTCCACCCGGAGACCGACTACACCCGGCGGCTCCTCGCGGCCGTCCCGGTGCCCGATCCCGTCGTGCAGCGTCGTCGTCGCGCCGATCGTCTCGCGGCCCTCGGGACGGTGACCGCGTGAGCGCCGAGGTGCTCGCCGGCATCGACGTCGGCGGGACGAACACGAAGGTGCTGCTCACGACGCCGGACCTCGAGGTCGTCGACCGCGTCGACCTGCCGACGCCCGCGCACGCGGGCGGCGCGGCCATCGTCGCGACCGGTGTCCGTGCCGTGACGGACCTGCTCGACCGGCACCGGGCCTCCTTGTCGGGTGTCGGGGTCGGCGCAGCCGGCGTCGTGGACGCCGCGACCGGCACGGTCCTGGTGACCGGGAACTCCTTCACCGGCTGGGCCGGGTACGGCGTGACCGCGGCCGTCACCGGAGCACTCGGCGTGCCCGCGACCCTCGACAATGACGTGAACGCGTTCCTCCTCGGCGAGGTCGCCACCGGCGCGGTCGCGGGCGAGCCGGACGTGCTCGGGATGACGCTCGGGACCGGTGTCGGCGGGGCGCTCGTGCTCGGCGGATCCCTCTTCGCCGGACCACGCGGCGCCGCGGGGGAGATCGGTCACGTGCCGGGCTTCGGCGACGCGGTGTGCACGTGCGGCCAGGTCGGACACCTCGAGACCCTCGCGGGCGCCCGGGGCATCGCCGACCGCTACGAGGAGCGGTCCGGCCGGCGTCGCTCCGTGCGCGAGGTCGCCGAGGCCGCGCGCACCGGCGACGCCGACGCCGCCGAGGTCTTCGCGCGCGCCGGGTGGGGGCTCGCCCGCGCCGCACTGCTGACCGCTGGGGTCCTCGACGTGACGACCGTCGTGATCGGCGGGGGGATCGCCCGGTCGTGGGACCTCCTCGAACCCGCGATCACCGCGGCCATCGAGGCCGAACCCCCGGTCAGCGGCGCGCCGATCCGGCTCGCGCTGTCCACGCTGGGGTCCGACGCCGTCGCGCTCGGTGCGGCGGCGCAGGTGCGGGACGTCGTGTTCGGGGCTGCGCCCGTCGTGTGACGCGGGTGGCGGTCACGGGCCGGCGACACCGACCTGGGGCGGGTGCTCGACCACCTCGGCGGCGCCCGCCTTGTCGAGTGAGCCCGGGAAGTTGAACCGGGCGAACCGGCCGGTCGGGTCGTGGACGCTCGACGGGCGGGTGATCGACGATCCGGCGAGCGCCGCGAGGAGCGCATCGCGGTGCGCCCCGGTCACGGTGGCCTCGCGACCCTCCCTGATGACGAGCACCACCGTGCGCCGCTTGCGGATCCCCAGACGGATCGAGAGCAGGTCCGGATCCAGGTTCGTGAACGGCTCCAGTTCCGCGAAGTCCACCGCGGAGAACGGCACGACCCTGCCGCGGAGCCGCACGAGGCCGCGTTCGCGGTCGATCGCGAAGGGCCGTGACACGAGGTGGAGCACACCCCACGCCGCGAGCAGGACGAGTCCCCAACCTGCGAACCAGATCGGGACCGCGATCCACCCGAACGACTGGAACGGAGACGGACCGCCCTTGCTCATGAACGCCGAGGCCGTCCCGAACGCCAGGACGAACGGCCACAACCGTCCGAGTCGACGGTGGATCACCCGCCGCTTCGGTCCGTCGTCGAACTCGACCCAGTCGCCCGCCACGGGCCGGACGGTACCCGCCCGCATCCTCCGCCGACCGGCAGGGTGCATCCGCGACAGCCTCATCGACATTCGTTCAGGCTGTGGATGCTGTCACGGCGTGTGCAGCCCCGTGCCCCTGAACCGGCGCGGAGCAGCTCCCGAGCATCGTGGCCGCATGAGCCAGTACGACAAGCGCGACCCGAACACCCTCTACCCCGCACCGCCGTACCCGGAGCAGGAACAGTCCCTGCCGGGCGCCGCCTGGAAGATGGACCCGCAGCCCGACCACGGCGAGCAGAGCTACGTCGGCAAGGAGCGACTGACGGGGTACCGCGGCATGGTCACCGGCGCCGACTCCGGCATCGGCCGTGCCGCCGCGATCGCACTGTCCCGCGAGGGCGCCGACCTCGTCCTGTCCTACCTGCCCGACGAGCAGGAGGACGCCGAGCAGGTCCGCGACCTCCTCGAGGGCGAAGGGCGCCGCGCCGTGCTGTTCCCCGGTGACATCTCCGACGAGCAGTACTGCAAGGACCTCGTGCAGAAGGCCGTCGACGAGTTCGGCGGCCTCGACACGCTCGTGATGGTCGCCGGTCGCATGGACAGCAACGACGACGTCCTGACGCTCACCACCGAGCACTTCGACTCCACCTTCAAGACGAACATCTACTCGCTGTTCTGGCTCACGAAGGCCGCGGTGCCGCACCTCGAGCCCGGTTCGACCATCGTGACGACCGGTTCGATCCAGGCGAGCACGCCGTCACCGGACAAGATCGACTACGCGATCTCGAAGAGTGCCGTGAAGACCTTCACCGAGGCCGTCGCCCAGCAGCTCGCGCCGAAGGGCATCCGCGTCAACTCGGTCGCACCCGGTCCGGTGTGGACCCCGCTGCAGCCCGGTTCGGACGACGCCGAGACCGTCGCGCACTTCGGGGAGTCGTCGCCGTTCGGTCGCCCGGGGCAGCCCGCGGAGCTCGGCGCCGCCTACGTCCACCTGGTCAGCCCGGAGTCGAGCTACCAGTCCGGCTCGACCATCACCATCGCGGGCGGGACCCCCGCGTTCTGACGGCCCACTGTCCCCCGGACTCCGGGAGACTGAGGAGTCCTCGTGAGTACGGTCTCGACCATGGTCGTGTGGATCGTGGTCGGGATCGTGCTCCTGGCGTCAGTCGTGCTCATCGTCGTCGAGGGCAACGTCATGCGGAAGCCCGCGGCCGAGCGCTCGAGCGGTGAACAGCGCTTCATCCGTGCGAGCCGGGCCGTCGGGCGCGGACAGCAGACCTACGCCCGCGTCGTCGCGCCGTGGCTCGTGCTCGGCTCCGCGCTCGTCGGACTCTTCGCCACCGTGCCGCTCTGGATGAGCGGGGAGACGGGTGTCGCGATCGGGCTGACGGTGTTCTTCCTCGTCTTCGCGGCGGGCATGCTCGTGTTCTGGGCGAAGGTCCTCCGACACCGGGGGCCGGGCAGCGCGTGGCGGGCCGCCGAGGACGAACGCATCCGCTCCGCTGACGAGGCCGGCCGGCCGCGCTGGTTCGTGAGTGTGAAGGCCGGTTGGGCACTGTCCGCGATGTTCACCGGCCTCGGCGTGGTGTTCCTCGTCCTGGCGCTGACCGGCGGCGGCTCGCTGCTCGCGCCGGCCGTCGTGCTCGGCGTCGGGCTGCTGTTCATGGTCCTCGTCGGCATCCAGCAGCGGGCCGAAGCCCGGAAGTGACCGCGGGGCCCCGCGCCCAGCGGATGAGACCCGGACCGACGGGCGCCACCGCTGCACGGTGCTGGCAGCATCGGACCCGACGACGGGAGTGACGATGACCGGTGTGACGCACGTGGTGCTGGTGACGTGGGACGGCGACGACGGACGAGCGGCACAAGGGGACGCGCTCGCACGGGAGCACCTCACGCGGATCGAGGGCGTCGAGACCGTCCGGTCGGGGACCAGCGTGAGCACCGAGGGGCTCGAGGGCGGGTTCGACTGGATGCTCGTCGTCGGGTTCCGCGACCGCGCAGCGCTCCAGGCCTACCTGCCGCACCCCGAGCACCAGCCCGTCGCCGAGCACATCCGGGCCGGCAGCAGCCGGGTCGTCGTGTTCGACATCGACAACTGACGCCGCCGCGGCGGGGACGGCCGGCTCGGCGGTCCGACGGGGCCGGTTCCGGCCCGGCAGTGGCCCGGTGACGGTCGGGAGGCGCGACACGGCGCCGCCACGTGCCTCCCGGCCGATCCGTGCCTAGGCTGGGCCGGTGGCCGACGCGACCGGACCGACCGTCCTCCTGACCGCCTTCGAGCCGTTCGGGGGTGCCACGACGAACCCGTCCTGGGACGCCGTGACGGCGCTCGCCGACCGGTGGGACGGCCCCGCCCGGATGCGGGTCGAGCAGCTGCCGGTCGTCTTCGCGGAGGTCCGGCAGCGACTCGTGGCCGCGATCCTCGAGCACCGGCCGACCGTGGTGGTCGCGACCGGTCTCGCCGAGGGACGGTCCGCGGTGACGCCCGAGCGCGTCGCGATCAACGTGCAGGACGCGAGGATCCCGGACAACGCAGGAGCCCGGCCGGTCGACGAGCCCATCGACCCGAACGGTGCGACGGCCTGGTTCTCCGGGCTGCCGATCAAGCGGATCGTCGCGGGCATCCGGGCGCTCGACGTCCCTGCCGCGGTCTCCAACACCGCCGGGACGTTCACCTGCAACCAGGCGTTCTACGAGCTCATGTCGCTCGCCGACCGGCACGACTTCCGTGGCGGGTTCGTGCACGTGCCGGCCACACCGGGCTTCGGTGCCCCCGGCCTGCCGACACTCCCGCTGGACGACGTCGTCCGGGCGCTGGACGTCGTGGTCCGCGAAGCCCTCCGCGGCGGACCGGACCTGGTCGAGCAGGGCGGGGCGGAACACTGAGCGCTGCGACGCTGAGGGGTTTCTGATCTTCCGTCACGGGTCTCCGGGTCGGGTGCGCCGACGACCTGGGACCATGGTCGGATGACCGCCGACGCCCCGCAGCTCCGTCCCCGAGGCCGCTCGGCCACCGCGACCGACGTCGTGGGCATCCTCGAGCCGGCGCGCTACCCACTCGTCTCGGTCGCGGTCGCCGTCATCGCGGTCGTCGTCATCACGGGGGTCGGCTTCCTGCTCGGCACGGTCGACCTCGGGCTCTCGAAGGCCCTGAACACGCTGCACACCGGGGCGCTCGGCGCGTTCACGGACGCCGTGTACCACGTGATCAGCCCGGCCCCGGCGATCGGGATCACCGTCGTCGTGGTGGCCGTCATCTGGTGGCGGTCCCGTGACCTGCGTCCGGCGCTCGCGTTCGGCGGCACGATCGCGATCACGTGGGTGCCCTCGGCGGTCGTGAAGGAGATCGTGCACCGCGCGCGCCCGGACGTCGCCGTCCTGCGGCACCCGTTCGCCGTGCAGCCCGACCCGGGGTACCCGAGCGGGCACACCGTGTACATCACCGCGTTCGTCATCGCGCTCGTCTGGCTCCTGCGCGACAGCCGGTGGCACCGCACCGTGCTCGTGGCGGGCACAGCGGCGATCGTCGTGGTGTTCTTCGCGGTGTCGATCGACGCGGTGCACTACCCGACCGACGCGGCGGCGTCGATCCTCTGGTCGCTCGCCGTGGCCCCCGGCGTCCGGGTGGTCTGGGTCGACTGGCTGATGCCGCGCATCCCGTTCCTCCGGAAGCCGGTGGGCGGACGAGCCGTCCGGTCCTGACGCCCGGGGGGGGGGCGCCGTCGGTCGGGCAAGCGCGCCCGCTCCGACGTCGCTCGTGGTGATCGACGCGCGCTCCGTCGGAACGCGCACGCTCCCCGGTCCGGCCCCGCCGGTGTCAGGCGCGATGCCGGGCGAGGAGCAGGGCGACCACCGAGACCACGGCCGCGGCGAGCATCACGACCGCGAGCGGCCCCGCGGTCGCCGACCCGCCGATGCTCACGAGCGGTGAGACGAGGGCCGCGAGGCCGAACTGCAGTGCACCGAGCACGGCCGAGGCGCTCCCGGCAGCCGACGGCACCGCGCCCAACGCCAGCGCGGTCGCGTTCCCGAGCACCAGGCCGAGCGACCCCACCGCGGTGAACAGCGGGACGGCGAGCCAGAACACGGGCGCCCCGGTCACGACGAGCAGCCCGAACGCCACCGTCGACGCCGTCACGAGCCCGATCCCGACGCTGAGGACCCCGACGACGGAGCGGGTGGCCGTGAGCTTCGCGGACAGGATGCTCACGCCCATCAGCGCGAGCGCGTTGCAGCCGAACGCGACGCCGTAGCCCACCGTCCCGAGCCCGAGCATGTCCTGGTAGAGGAACGGCGACGCGGAGATGTACGCCATCATCACCGCGAACGCGAATCCGAACACGGCGGTGTACCCGATGAAGGCCGGGGAGCGGAGTGCCCGCACAGGGGAGCCCGAACCGGCCCGCTCGGCCCGGAGTGCGTCCCGGCGCGAGCGCAGGTGGGTCTCGCGGACGACGGCGAGCACGGCGACGAGCATCGCGACGGACAGGCCGAGCACGATCGTGAGCAGTCCGCGCCAGCCGAGCGGCGCGGTGAGCAGGCCGCCGAGCAGCGGGGCGACGACCGGGGCGACGCCGCCGACGATCATCATGAGCGAGAACGCCCGCGCCGCGGCCCTGCCGGAGGCGAGGTCGGAGATCACGGCACGACCGATCACCATGCCGGCCGCACCACCGAGCCCCTGGAGCAGACGGGCGACGATCAGCACCCCGACGTTCGGTGCGAGCACCGCGGCCACGCTCGCGAGGACGCACAGCGCCGCACCCGCGACCAGCGGCGGCACCCGGCCGAAGCGGTCGGACAGCGGACCGAAGACGAGCTGCCCGGCCGTGACCCCGACGAGGAACGCGGTCAGCGTGAGCTGCACGGTCGTCGCGGAGGTGTGGAGCTCCGTCGTCATCTGCGGGAACGCCGGGAGGTAGAGGTCGGTAGCGAACGGCGCCACCGCGCTGAGGAGTCCGAGGACGAGCAGGAGCGCCGTGGTGATGCCCCGTGCCGTGGTCGGTGCGGCCGCGTCGTGCGCGCGGATGGTCCCGGTGTCGGTCGTCATGGTTATGAAATCATAACTCATGGAATGTCCGCGGTACAGTGCTGCCATGCCCCCGGTGTCGGACGACCTCCTCGCGGAGTTCGCCGACGTCCTGCTCCGCGTCTCGCGCGACGTCGACCCGCACGGCCTCCGCACGCTCGACATCGTGCCGCTCACAGGGACCGAGGCGCTCGTCATGCGGTGGGTCGACCGCAACCCCGGGACCTCACCGAGCGCGACCGCCGAGGCGACGGCCCTCAAGCGCAGCAACCTCAGCGTCGCGCTCAAGGCGCTCGTCGACAAGGGGATGGTCGAGCGCCGGCCGGACCCCGAGGACGCCAGGACGGTGCGCCTCCATCCGACGCCGGTCGCGCGGGAGAGCATCGGGCGGCTGCACGCGCACTGGGTCCGCACGCTGCGCGAGGCGCTCGGGGGCGACGTCGACGGGGTCGAGGGCGCCTTCGCCCTGCTCACGCGGATCGACGTCGGCCTCCGGGGAGTGGCTCGCTGACGGGCTCCTCCTCGACGTCCTGATCGGTTGCCTGCCCGACCTCGTCCTCGATCGGCATCAGGCGCCGCGCACCCGCCCCGTCCGCGCCGAGCGCATCGCCCGGGTTCATCACCAGGCAGGCGTTCAGTGAGACGCACCCGCAGCCGATGCACTGCGTCATCTCCTCCTGGAGCCGCTCGAGCTCGAGCTGGCGGGCGCGGAGCCGTGCCCGCCACCGCTCGTTCAACCGGGCCCAGTCGCGCAGGGACGGCATCCGGTCGCTCGGCAGCGTCGCGAACTGCTCGGCGACCTCGCTCAGCGGGATACCGAGCCGCTTCGCCACCTGGATGATCGCGATGCGCCGCTCGACGTGCCGGGGGTACAGCCGGGTGCCGCCGGTCGTCCGCTCGGGGTGGATCAGGCCCTTGCGCTCGTAGAAGTGCAGGGCCGACGCGGCGACCCCGGTGCGTTCCACCACCTCGCCGATCGAGAGCAGGTCGGTCGGCTTCGGTGCGGGGATCTCCACCATGGTCGAGATCCTAGGCGCGAGTGTTCACATCGCACTTGACAGGGCTACATGTCGGTAATATGTTGGACATCACAAGGCCGGTGCAGGACCGGCTCGAACCTCGAAGGACACGACCATGAGCGTGCTCACCGCGCAGCAGGACATCGCCCGCCCCGTCTCGTCGAACTGGCCCGAGCCGACCGGCAACCCGGTCCTCGACGCGGTGCTCTCCGGTCTCGAGCGGCTCGCCGCCCGGCTGCCCTACGCCCTTGCACTCCCGGTGATGCTCGCGCACGAGGGCCTCTGCCGCACCACCGCCCGCTGAGGCCGTACGACGTCCCCGAACGGAGTCGGCACCCCGCGGGATCAGCGCACGAGTGCCGGTCCGCGGAGCCGCTCACGGGACAGCGCCGGCAGCGCGATGCCCGTGTCGTCCTCGAGCACGTGGGTCCCGGGAGGCACCACCTGGTCGACCGCGTCGAGCAGGTCGTCGTCGAGCGCCACCTCCGACGCCTGCAGGTACGCGTCCAGGTGTGACGTCGTCCGCGGGCCGACCACGACGCTCGACACGTCCGGGTGGGTCAGCGCGAAACCGACGGACAGCTCGAACAGGGTCAGCCCGGCCTCGTCGGCGAGACGCCCGAGGCGGTCGACCACCCCGAGCTTCCGGCGGTTGCGCGGCGACCCGACGTCGTAGGCCGCGGGGTCGACGAGCGTCCGCGGCGACACCGGCTGGCCGGCGCCCTCCCGGTAGGACCCGGCGAGCCAGCCCCCGGCGAGCGGTGCCCCCGTGAACGCGCCGAGCCCGAAGCGCCGTGCCACCGGCAGCACCGTGCGCTCGGCCGTCCGCGTCAGCAGCGAGTACGGCACGTGCGTGGCGGTCGCGCTCTTCCCGCCGGACCGCAGCCACTGGGCCTCGACGAGCTCCTCGGCGGGGAACCCGGGGATCCCGAAGGCCCGGATCCGACCGGCGGCGACGAGGTCCGCGAGGGCGTCGAGCGTCTCGTCGAGGGACGTCGCCGGGTCCGGACGCGCCGGCTGGTAGAGGTCGATGACGTCGACCCCGAGCCGCTCGAGGCTCCGTTCGACCGCGCGGAACATCCACCGACGGCCGTTGCCCCGGTGCGCGGGATCGGAGTCGACCGCGTCGCCGAACCGCACCGACACGAAGACGTCGTCCCGCCGACCCGCGAGGGCCGCCCCCACGGCGGACTCCGCGCGACCGCCGCCGTCGGCGTCCGACACGTCGACGGCCGTCACGCCGCGGTCGAGGGCTTCGTGCACGAGCACGGTCGCCTCGTCGAGGTCCCGGGTCGCCACGCCCGCGAGCGCGTGCGTCCCGAGTGTCAGGGCGCTGACGGGCGCCCCCGTGCGCCCGGTGCGTCGCTGTTCCATGCGCGTCACGATAGGTGCGCTGACGCGACGCACGGACGCGGGTGACGAAGCGTTACCGTCTGACGGCCTGGAGGCCCGTGGCGGGCCCGCCCCGTGCCTCCAGGCCGCCGCGCGGTAGGCTGGGGAAGTACCACGAACACGCAGTGTGTATCTACCGGCCGTCGCCCGCCCTCCGGGCGCGACGGACAGCGGCGGCACCCGATGGGCCCGCTGCCGCGGACGGCCGGGCCGAGAAGGCACACCCCATGCTCCACGCACGACCCACGTCCCTGATCGCCCACGCCGGTCGGTGGTACTTCCCGATCGCCTTCGTCGCGCGACTCCCGTTCGCGATGATGGTCGTCGGCGTCCTCACCCTCGTCGTCGCCGCGCGCGACTCGGTGGCCCTCGGCGGGCTGAACTCCGCCTCCGTCGGCATCGGCTCCGCGGTCTTCGGCCCGGTCGTGGGGGCGGCCGCGGACCGCTTCGGCCAACGACGCGTGCTCGTCCCGGTCGGCATCGTCAACGGCGTGCTCCTCGGCGCGCTGCCGTTGGTCGTGACGAGCGCCGCGCCCGACGTGGCCGTCCTCGCGATGGCGTTCCTCGTCGGGGCGTCGGCGCCGCAGGTCGCCCCGATGTCCCGGACCCGGCTCGTCGCGATCATCCGGCAGCGCATGAGCCCGGACCGCCGCGAGCGGGTCACGAGCGGGACGATGGCCTACGAGTCCGCCGCTGACGAGACGGTGTTCATCATCGGACCGTTCCTCGTCGGCGTGCTCGCGAGCGCGATCGCACCGTGGGTCGCGGTGGCCGGGGCGTCCGTCCTGACGCTCGCGTTCGTCACGGCCTTCGCCCTCCACCCGACCGGGCGTCTCGTCGCCGGCGGCACCGGGCACGTGGCGCAGGCGCCCGCCCGGCAGCTGCTGCGCCCCCGGTTGCTCGTGGTGGTGGCCGGCATCCTCGGCATCGGCCTGTTCTTCGGCGCGACCCTCACCTCGCTGACCGCGTTCATGGAGGCACACGGCGGAGCCTCGCGCGCCGGGCTCCTCTACGGCGTGATGGGCGTCGGGTCGGCGGCGCTCGCGCTCGGGTCGGCGGCGTTCCCGCGGGCGTTCGGCCTCGGCTGGCGCTGGCTGGTGTTCGGGGTCGTGCTCCTCGGCGGGGCGGTGGCCTTCGCGTACGCGGACTCGGTGGTCGCGGTCGCGCTCGTGCTCGGCGTCATGGGGATCGGCATCGGCCCCACCCTCGTGACGCAGTACTCCCTCGGGTCCGAGCGGGCGCCGGTCGGACGCTCGGCGACGACCATGACGATCCTCGGCTCGGCGGTCATCGTCGGACAGTCCCTGTCGTCGGCCGTCACGGGCGCGGTCGCCGAGCGTGCCGGTGCGGCGGGGGCGATGGTGCTGCCGGCGATCGCGGCCGGTGTCGTCGTCGTGGCGGCGGTCGCGGACCTGGTGCTCGAGCGGCGGGCCACCCGGCGCTGACCGGCGCTGCGGGCGCTGCGGGCGGCGCAGCGTCGCTGTGAGACGACCTGGCCGTTGTCGCACGACAGCGGCGGCGTCGTTCGACGTCGGACACCCGCCGCGCGCCGCCGGCGCCTACTCCGTGTCGTCGTGGAGCAGCGCCTCGTGCCGGTGGTCGCCCGACCGCAGCCCGGCCCGCGCGATCATGTGCGTCGACACCGGCACCAGGAACAGCTGGAAGACCATGATCGGGAGCACGACCCAGAGCGCCGTCCACGTCCACACGGCCACGACGACCGCCGCGAGCGCGAAGGCCAGCCCGAGCACCTGCGGCTTCGCCATGGCGTGCAGGCGGACGAGCGGGTCGGGGAACCGGACGATGCCCACGGCGGCGCCGAGCGACAGCACGGAGCCGACGAGCAGCAGCGCGACGGCGATCCAGGCGCGGATCCCGGCGCCCTCGACGAACGCCTCGATGAGGTCGATCACCTACGTCTCCTCCTCGATCGCGTGCTCCGGGGTCGTCGCGTCGGAACCCTCGTCCGACGGGTCCGACGAGGGTGTGACCGCCCGGGCCACGGCGACGGTCGCGAACACGCTCGTCGCGGCGATCACCACGAGGACCGGGACGGCGGTGAGGTCCCGACGGAGCGCCATCGCGGCGGCGGTCACGATGAGGACTGTCGTCAGCACCAGGTCGGAACCGATCATCCGGTCGAGGATCGTCGGCCCCCGGACGATGCGCCCGACCGCCAGTGCGAGCGTCACCCCGAGGAGCACCAGGACGACGGCGACGCAGACCGCCATGACCACGACTGCGGCGCTCACCGGACGACCTCCGGCAGCGGCTCGGAGAGCTCCGAGACGTCCTGCCGCGACCCGAGCGCGCGGATGACCATGGCCTCGATGCGGAGCGCGGTCCGCCGTTCGGCCTCGACCTGCTCGATCCGCTCGGTGTCCAGCACGTGCAGCAGGACCCGACGGTGCCGCAGGTCCACGTCGGCGACGTACGAGCCCGGCACGAGCGAGACCGCGATCGTCGCGAGGGTGAACGTCATCTCGGACGTGCTGTGCAGCTGCACGAGCACGATCGAGCTGCGCCGCACCCCACGTGGACGGAACGCCGCCCACGCGACCCGGAAGGACGCGGCCACCACCAACCCGCCCCACACGACCAGGAACCAGAGGACGGCAGGGAGCGAGAAGCGCCCCGACAGGGGGACCGGTGGCAGCGGGAGCAGCTGCGTCACGAGCAGCGCGACGACGATGCCGCACAGCAGGGTCAGCGGCGTCCACGAGCCCCACAGGAGTGCCCAGAGGACGGTGAGGCCGGCGACGAGCGGTACGTCGTAGCGCCACGCGACGGCGATCCGCCGCGCGTTCGTGAAGCGTCGGGTGTCGCTCATCGGTCGCCTCCGAGCACGGCCTGCACGTACCGGTCCGGCGACTCGAGCGACTCCGCCGCCCGGGTCGCGTACCCGTAGAGGGGGGCCGCCACCACCGTGAGGGCCACCGACCCGAGGACCGCGACGGTCGTGACGCCGACGAGCATGCGGGGCAGACGGGTGCGCGGCGGCGCCTCGCCGGCGACGGGCGTCGGCCCGCCCGTGGCCGTCTCGTCCGGACGGGAGGCACGGCTCGCGTGCGGTGCGTCGGTGACCGTCACCGAGCCTCCCGGGTGGTACGCCTCACCGGTCTCCTCGGAGACGGTCAGCGGCGCCGGTTCCGGCGCCCGCAGGTGCGCGTGCGGCTCGGCCGTGCTCGCGTGCGGGGCGGCCGCCTCGGCCGCCGGCTTGGGCCGCCAGAAGGCGGCGTCCCAGACGCGCATGAGCGCGTAGAGGGTCAGGAGGCTCGTCACGACCCCGGCGGCGATCGTCGCGTACGCCAGTGGGGAACCGTCCTCGGCAGCGGCGCGGAACAGACCGAGCTTGCCGATGAACCCGGAGAACGGCGGGATGCCGCCCAGGTTGAACGCCGGCACGAGGTACAGCGCGGCGAGCAGCGGCGCGGCCTTGACGAGCCCGCCGAGGGAACGGGTCGAGGTCGTGCCGCCGACGCGCTCCATCAACCCCGAGACCAGGAACAGGGTCGTCTGCACGACGATGTGGTGCACCGTGTAGAACACCGCCGCGGCCGTGCCGGCGACCGACCCCAGCCCGACCCCCATCACCATGAACCCGATGTGGCTGATGAGTGTGAAGGACAGCAGCCGTTTCACGTCCGTCTGCGACACCGCGCCGAGCACGCCGACGACCATCGTGAGGATCGCGACCACGAGCAGCACCGTGTTGAGCTGCGGCCGCGGGAAGATGATCGTCTCGAGCCGGATGATCGCGTAGATGCCGACCTTCGTGAGGAGTCCCGCGAAGACCGCGGTGACGGGGGCGGGGGCCGTCGGGTACGAGTCCGGTAGCCAGAACGCCAGCGGGAAGACCGCGGCCTTGATGCCGAACCCGATGAGCAGCATCGTGTGGAGCAGCAGCTGCACGTGCTCCGGCAACTCGGGGACCCGTTCGGAGATCTGCGCGATGTTCACAGTCCCGGTCGCCCCGTACACGAGCCCGATGGCGGCGAGGAAGATCGCGGACGCGATGAGGCTCGTCACGATGTACGTCGTCCCTGCGCGCACCCGTTGCTCGCTGCCCCCGACGGTGATGAGCACGTACGAGGCGACGAGGAGCATCTCGAACGCGACGTAGAGGTTGAAGAGGTCGCCCGCGATGAACGAGTCGAGCACGCCCGCCGCGAGCACGAGGTAGGTCGGGTAGAAGATCGTGACCGGGGCGTCCTCGTCGTCGTCGGCGAGGCCCTGCCCGATCGAGAACAGCAGGACGAGCAGGAGCACGCTCGCGCTGACCGTGAGGAGCAGGGCGCTCAGCCGGTCGACCACGAGACTGATGCCGTACGGCGCCTGCCAGCCGCCCACCTGCACGACGATCGTGCCGTGCCGGTCGACGAGCACCATGAGGGTGACGGCCACGGCGACGGCGATCGCCAGCACGGCGACCGTGATGGCCCGCTGCGTCTTCTGGTGACGGACGAGCCCGAGCGCGACCGCGGCGCCGAGCAGCGGGACGAGCACGAGGAGGGGGACGAGCCAGGTCATCGGGCGTTCTCCTCCTGCTGGGCGGCCTCGGGGTCGGTGTCGATCTCCGGGTCCTCGTCGACGACGTCCTCGTCGCCGCTGCCGTCGCGCTGGCGTCCGATCGCGGCGTCGGCCTCGTCGACCCCGACCTCGTCCGCGCGCGACAGCTTCCAGGAGCGGTGGATGAGGGCGAGGAGGAAGGCGCTGACCGCGAAGGTGATGACGATCGCGGTGAGGGCGAAGGCCTGGGGGAGCGGATCCGTGATGCCCTCGGCGGACTTCCCGATCGGTGGCTTGCCGGCGGCCCCGGACATCACGAGGAGGAGCAGGTTGAGCGCGTTGCCGAGGAGCAGGAACCCGAGCAGCATGCGCGTCAGGGACCGTTCGAGCAGCAGGTAGACGCCGCACGAGAACAGCACGGCCATGGCGATGACGAGGACCAGGGTGACGGTCACGTGGCACTCCCTTCCGGGGTGGCGGCCGCGGCGTCGTGCACGGGGTCGGACCCGGTCGTGTCGGGCTCCGTGGAGTCGGCGATCGGGGCGCGGAGGTCCTCGAGTCGCTGGCGGTCGACCTCGGCGCCGAGGCTGCGGAGGACGTCGAGCACGAGGCCGACGACCACGAGGTAGACGCCGATGTCGAAGAACGTCGCCGTGACGAACTCGACGTGCCCGAGGACCGGGACCGTGGCCTCGACGAACTCGGAGTACAGCGCCTCCTTCCCGAAGAACAGCGGCACGAGCGCGGTCACGGTGGCCGTCGCGACGCCGAGGCCGAGCAGGCGACCCGCGCGGACCGGGGCCGCGGCACCGAGTTCGGCCGGGCCGCCGGCGAGGTACCGGGCCGCCAGCGCGATGCCGGCGACGAGGCCGCCGGCGAACCCGCCGCCGGCGGCGTTGTGCCCGGCGAACAGCAGGTAGACCGACAGGACGACGAGTCCGTGGAAGAGCAGCCGGACGACCACGTCGAGGAGCGCCGAACGCCCGGTCGGCATCGCTGCGCTCGTCGGCAGCCAGGCCCGCGGCTCGCCGTCGGGAGCGGTGCTTGTCGCTCGTGATGCTCGACGGCAGGTCGCGGAGACGCGGCAGGGTGTCCTCGCG
>NZ_BACW01000189.1:0-816 GCF_000333315.1 Curtobacterium sp. B8 | reverse complement strand
ACCGGCGGCAGGCTGACGAAGCCGAGCAGCAGGCGGGACGCTACGAGATCGCCGAGCGCACCGAGGCCGAGACCGCACGGTTCCTCGCCCCACTCGCCGGCATCGGCTACCACCTCCTCGCGGACCGGCGGTGGCCCGGGAGCAAGCACGCCCAGGTCGACATGATCGTCGTCGGCAGCGCCGGTGTCTTCATCGTCGACACGAAGGCGTGGCGCGAAGTCTCGGTCCACGGCGATCGCATCCACCGCGGGCAGGAGGATGTCACCGACGACGTCGCTCGCCTCGCGGACCTCGTGTACGGAGCCGAGGCTGCTCTCGCAGAGATCGGCCTCCCGCCGGCGAAGTCCACGCGGTCGTCGCACTCGCCGACCAGCGCCGGATGCACGCGCACGTCGCCTCGGTCGACGTCATCGGGGTCCACGACCTCGTCGGTCACATCACGAAGCGCAACGCACGGTTGTCCCCCGCCCGCGTCGACCAGGTGCTCGCCGCTGTGATGGCCCACTTCCCCGTCATCGACGGCGCCCAGCCCCCCGAGCAGCAGCTGACCGTCCCGGAGCCGGTCCTCCCCCGCCAGGACCTGCCTCGACCTGTCGAAATCGACGACGCCGAGCTTGCCCGACATCTCCTCGACGGCGTCCTCGAGGCCCCCATCGAGGAGTGGATGGCGTTCCTCGACCCGTCGCAGGCCAAGCTCGTCCGCCGCAACTTCAACGGCCCGGCGCGCATCCGCGGCGCCGCCGGCACCGGCAAGACCGTCGTCGGCCTCCACCGCGCCGCTACCTCGCCCGCGCGGGTACCGGTCGCGTGTTGTTC
>NZ_BACW01000190.1:0-935 GCF_000333315.1 Curtobacterium sp. B8 | reverse complement strand
CGCGATCGTCATGGACGGCAACGGCCGGTGGGCGAACCAGCGCGGCCTCACCCGGGTCGAGGGGCACAAGGCCGGCGAGGCCTCGCTCCTCGACGTCGTCGCCGGCGCGATCCAGATCGGTGTCCGGCACGTGTCGGCGTACGCCTTCTCGACGGAGAACTGGAAGCGCTCGCCCGACGAGGTCCGGTTCCTCATGGGCTTCAACCGCGAGGTCATCCACCGCCGCCGCGACCAGCTGCACGCCTGGGGCGTGAAGATCCGCTGGGCCGGTCGCCGCCCTCGGCTGTGGCGCAGCGTCGTCGACGAGCTGCAGGCGGCCGAGCGGATGACCGCCGACAACGACGTGTGCACGCTGACGATGTGCGTCAACTACGGCGGCCGGAACGAGATCGTCGACGCCGTGCGGGGCATGGCGGAGGACGTCGCCGCCGGGCGCATGAAGCCGAGCCAGGTGACGGAGAAGGCCCTGGCCAAGCGGCTCTACGTGCCCGAGCTGCCCGACGTCGACCTGTTCCTCCGGAGCTCGGGGGAGCAGCGCACGTCGAACTTCATGCTCTGGCAGTCGGCGTACGCCGAGATGGTCTTCCTCGACCGGCTCTGGCCGGACTTCCGACGCACCGACCTCTGGGGAGCGATCGAGGAGTACGCGCGCCGCGACCGTCGGTACGGCGGCGCCGTGGACGCACCGACCGCCTGACAGGAGGCCCGTAGCGGGCCGGCACCGTGCCTCCCGTCGGACACGGCGTCACCACGCGCGGGTGCGACCCGCGTCGGTCGCGGAACGTGGCGGCCGAGGCCGCCGCCGACGGCACGTCGTGCGACCAGGACGGCACCCGGGCGGCACGTCGTGCGACCAACCCGGCGCGGCCCGCTCAGCCGATCATGCGCTCAGCCGATCACGTGCTCAGCCGAGCAGGTGCGCTGCCCGGACGCAC
>NZ_BACW01000191.1:0-4227 GCF_000333315.1 Curtobacterium sp. B8 | reverse complement strand
GGTACGCCATGTTCGTGATGCCCGCCATCGGCGCGAGCACGACCGGCGCCTCGACCTCGATCGGGCCGATGCGCAAACCCTTCGGAGGCGCTTGTGTGATCGTCATACGGCTCCCATCCTCCCACGTCGTCACGCGCCGGTAGCGTTCTCCACATGACCGACACCGGGATCGCCCGCTTCGACGCCGACGCCGCCGCCCGAGACCTGCGGGTGGAGGTGGTCGAACGGCCGGCCGCGGACTCGCTCGCGGATGCCGCCGCGCTCCTGGGCATCCAGCCCGGTGACATCGTCAAGACCCTGGTCGTGAAGCGCCACGACGGCGGGTTCGTGCTCGCGCTCGTCCCGGGCGGCCGGAGCATCGCGTGGAAGAAGCTCCGCGCGGTCGTCGGCGTCAACAAGCTCTCGATGCCGGACGCGGCCACGGCGCTCGAGGCGTCCGGCTACGAGCGCGGCACGATCACCCCCATCGGCGCGACCGGCGACCTGCCCGTGTACGCCGACGAGCGGATCCTCGGCCGCCGCATCGCACTGGGCGCCGGGCGCCACGGCGCGAGCGCGTTCGTCGAGGCGGACGACCTCGTCGCGGCCTACGGTGCGACGGTCGCCGACATCACCGACGAGGAGCCGACCCGCGACTGATCGTCAGCAGCTGACGATCGATCGCCGCCGGTCGGTCACGGTCGGTCGGTCGCCGTCGATCAGTCCGGGACTTCCGTCCAGACGCCCTCGGCGCCGGGCACGGTCGCGCCGGGGACGAAGCAGGTGTCGCCTTCGCAGACGGGCGCACCTCCCGGGGTGACGAGGCTGAGCAGCGCCGGGCGCGGCTCCCCCGTCAGCGCGTCGGGCACCGACACCGGCGGTGCGGCCTGGAGGCGCGGCTCGACCGCACCCGTCGGCTGCAGCGCCGTCATCGGGTCGCCTCGGCATCCGCGTGCGCGTCGTCCGCTGCACGCTGAGCCGCCTCGGCGAGCTCCTCGGGCGTGGTCGCACGGAGCTGCACGACCTGCTGCAGCACCTGCGCGAACGTCGCCGGGTCCTGTGCCCCGGAGACGCCGTA
The DNA here is from genome assembly GCF_000333315.1 of Curtobacterium sp. B8. NCBI lineage: Bacteria > Bacillati > Actinomycetota > Actinomycetes > Micrococcales > Microbacteriaceae > Curtobacterium > Curtobacterium sp. B8. The sequence continues at coordinate 3,170 of NZ_BACW01000191.1, read as the reverse complement.
CTTGCCGTCGATGACGAAGAACGGCACACCGTTGATGCCGAACGCCTGCGCCTGGGCCTGGTCGGCGCGGACGGCGGCGAGCTGGGCGTCGTCCCGGAGGGTGGCGAGCACCTCGTCGCGATCCAGTCCGACCGACGCCCCGAGGTCGGCCAGCGACTCGTCCTGCCCGACGTGCTCCCCGCGCTCGAAGTACGCGGCGAACAGGCGCTCGACCATCTCGAGCTGCTTGCCGTGCTGCTTGGCGAGGTGGATGACCTGGTGCGCCTTCACGGTGTTCGTGTGGCGGAGGGCGTCGTAGTCGTAGCGCAGCCCGACGGTGGCGGCGATGCCGGCGACCTGGTCGATCATCTGCTGGGCCTGTTCGACCGGGAGCCCCTTGTGCCCGGAGAGGAACTCGGCCTCGGTGCCCTCGAAGTCGACGGGCGTGTCCGGGCTCAGCTCGAAGGAGTGGTACTCGACCTCGACCGGGCGGGCGTCGGGGCCGGCGCCGAACACGGCCACTCCCGCCTCGAACTTGCGCTTGCCGATGTAGCACCAGGGGCACGCGATGTCCGACCAGACATCGACCTTCACGAAGTCGTTCACGCAGACGACAACGCGCGGCATGCGTGCTCATTCCCGCCGCACAACCAAAATCACCTCGCGCCGCGGGATCGCGTGGTTCGAGGTGACTTTGGTTGTGCGAAGCGCATCCGCGCCACGCCGGCCTGCGCCACGCCGGCCTGCGCCGCGCCACGCCGGCCTGCGTCGCGCCTAGGCGCCGAGGAGCCGCTGCGCGAGGTACCCCTGCAGCTGGTCGAGCGAGACGCGCTCCTGGCCCATGGTGTCGCGCTCGCGGACCGTGACGGCCTTGTCGTCGAGCGTGTCGAAGTCGACGGTGATGCAGAACGGCGTGCCGATCTCGTCGTGGCGACGGTAGCGACGGCCGATCGCGCCGGCGTCGTCGAAGTCGACGTTCCAGTGCTTCCGGAGGTCGTCGGCGAGCCCCCGTGCGACCGGCGAGAGCTGCTCGTTGCGCGACAGCGGCAGGACCGCGGCCTTGACCGGAGCGAGGCGCGGGTCGAGGCGGAGGACGGTGCGCTTGTCGACGCCGCCCTTCGCGTTCGGGGCCTCGTCCTCGTGGTAGGCGTCGATGAAGAACGCCATGAGGGCACGGGTGAGCCGAAACGAGGGCTCGATGACGTAGGGGACGTACTTCTCGTTCGCCGCCTGGTCGAAGTACCGGAGGTCTTGCCGGACGCCTCGATGTGGTTCTTGAGTTGAAAGTCGGTGCGGTTCGCGACGCCCATGAGCTCGCCCCACTCGGAGCCCTGGAACCCGAACCGGTACTCGATGTCGGCGGTCGCGTCGGAGTAGTGCGCCCGCTCGCCGTCCGGCACGTCGAAGCGCCGGAGGTTCTCGGGGTCGATGCCGAGGTCGGTGTAGAACGCGACCGAGTCGGCGATCCACTGCTCGTAGTGGGTCTCGGCATCGGCCGGCGGCACGAAGTACTCGATCTCCATCTGCTCGAACTCGCGCGTGCGGAAGATGAAGTTGCCGGGCGTGATCTCGTTGCGGAACGCCTTGCCGACCTGTCCGATGCCGAACGGGGGCTTCTGCCGGCTCGTCGTGACGACCTGCGCGAAGTCGACGAAGATGCCCTGCGCGGTCTCGGGTCGGAGGAAGTTCAGGCCCTCCTCGGACTCGACCGGGCCGAGGTACGTCTTGAGCATGCCGGAGAACTCGCGCGGCTCGGTCCACTCACCGCGGGTGCCGCAGTTCGGGCAGGCGATCTCGGCCATGCCGCCCTCGGGCTTCCGGCCCTTCTTCGACTCGAACGCCTCGAGCAGGTGGTCCTCACGGAAGCGGTGGTGGCAGTGCAGGCACTCGACGAGCGGGTCCGTGAAGGTCGCGACGTGGCCCGAGGCCTCCCACACCTTGCGGGGCAGGATGACGGCGGAGTCGAGGCCGACCATGTCGCCGCGGCCACGGACGAACCGCTGCCACCACTGGCGCTTGATGTTCTCCTTGAGCTCGACGCCGAGGGGCCCGTAGTCCCACGCGGAGCGGGATCCGCCGTAGATCTCCCCCGACTGGAAGACGAAGCCACGGCCCTTGGCCAGGGCGATGACGCTGTCGAGACGGGAGGACTGTGCCAAGAGGGACTCCAGGGATCGCCGGACTGGGTGCCCGGTGCGGGAAGGTACCGGGCAAGCGTACCGGCCTCGCGGCCGTCGGCGGACGGGAGGCGCGGCACCTGTGGACGGGTCGTCTCACCCCACAGGTCTGAAGCCGGACAGTCCCCCGAGGACGTCGACCACGCGTGTCACGTCCGCGTCGTCGTTCCAGAGGTGGAACGCCAGGCGGAGCCGCCCGGCCCGGCCGCTCGCCGTGAGGCCGGCGTCGGTGAGCGCGCGGAGCGCCGAGCCGTCGGCGTCCGGGAAGGTCGTGATCGCCTGACCGCTCCGGGGCGACCCGAGCGCGTCCGCGAGCCGGTCCGTGAGGCCGGTGGCGTGCCTCCAGGCCGATGCCGCATCGACGGCGGCGAGGTGCCGCAGGGCGGCGACCGCCCCGGGCCAGGCCTGCCACGCCGGTGAGACGTCGAACCGGCGCGCGTCGGCGGCGAGGCGCATGTCCGGGCCGTAGCAGGACGACCACAGGTCCTCGCCCGCGTACCAGCCGGCCTGCACGGGTCGGAGCCGGGCGAGCGCCTCGTCCGAGAAGGTCGCGAACGCGACGCCACGCGGTGCGCACAGCCACTTGTAGGCGTGCGTGACGGTCACGTCGACGGGCGCGGCGGACACCGGGAGCACCCCGGCCGCCTGCGTGAGGTCGCACAGGGTGAGGGCCCCCGCAGCGTGCGCCGCCGCGACGACCGGGTCCGGTTCGGTCACCGCGCCGCTCGATGACTGGACCGCGGACCACGCGACCATCGCGGTGCCCGGGCGCACTTCCTCGGCCAGCCGGTCGAGCGGGACACTCCGGACGTGCACCCCGCGATGCGCCTGCGCGAGGAACGGGAAGACCACGGAGCTGAAGTCGCCGTCGGGGACCACGACCTCGGCACCGTCGGGCAGGGCGGCCGCCGCGACCGCGATCATCGCGGAGGTCTGGGAGCCGGTGGCCACGCGTGCCGGGTCGACGCCGACGATGCGGGCGAAGAGCGAACGGCCCTCCTCACGAGCGCGCCG
>NZ_BACW01000192.1:0-76 GCF_000333315.1 Curtobacterium sp. B8 | reverse complement strand
CACTGCCGGCCTCCAGCAGGACCGTCCCGTCGCGGTCCAGGGTGACCACGGCGGCGTGCGCCCCGGTCACGGCGAG
>NZ_BACW01000193.1:0-2210 GCF_000333315.1 Curtobacterium sp. B8 | reverse complement strand
AAAGCAGCTCTGGGACAAGGGTCTCGCCTACGAGGGCTTCCGCGTCCTGCCGTACTGCTGGAACGACCAGACGCCGCTGTCGAACCACGAGCTGCGCATGGACGACGACGTCTACCAGTCGCGGCAGGACCAGTCCGTCACGGTCGCGTTCCCGCTGCGCGGGGACCGCGCCGACGAGCTGGGGCTCACCGGCGTGCGCGCGCTCGCGTGGACGACGACGCCGTGGACGCTCCCGACGAACGCCGCCCTCGCGGTCGGTCCCGGGATCGCGTACGCGGTCGTGCCTGCCGGGCCGGGAGGCGCGGCTGACGGTGGCAGCGCCGGTTCCGCCACGTACCTGCTCGCGTCCGACACCGTGGCCGCGCACGCGAAGGACCTCGGCTACGAGTCGGCGGACGACGCGCTCGCCGCCGTGCTGCGCACGGTCGCCGGCGCCGAGCTCGACGGCGTCGCGTACGAGCGGCTCTTCGACTTCCTCGACGGCACCGAGGGGTACGAGCACGCATGGCGGATCCTCGTCGCGGAGTACGTCGAGACGGGCGAGGGCACGGGCATCGTCCACCAGGCCCCGGCGTACGGCGCCGACGACCAGGAGGTCTGCGCGGCCGCCGGCATCCCCGTCGTGCTGTCCCTCGACGAGGGCGGGGTCTTCACCTCGCAGTTCGGCGAGGTCGCCGGCATGCTGTGGTCCGACGCGAACAAGCCGCTGACGAAGGCCGTCCGTGAACAGGGCCGACTGCTCCGCCAGGCGTCCTACGAGCACAGCTACCCGCACTGCTGGCGCTGCCGCAAGCCGCTCATCTACAAGGCGGTCTCGTCGTGGTTCGTCCGCGTCACCGAGTTCCGCGACCGCATGGGCGAACTGGACCAGGACATCACCTGGGTGCCGGAGAACGTCAAGGACGGCCAGTTCGGCAAGTGGGTCGGCAACGCCATCGACTGGTCGGGTCTCCGCAACCGGTACTTCGGCACGCCGATCCCCGTGTGGGTGTCGGACGACCCGGCGTACCCGCGCCAGGACGTCTACGGCTCCCTCGAGGAGCTCGAGCGCGACTTCGGACGGCTGCCGGTGAACGCGGACGGCAGGTCGACCTGCACGTCCGTTCATCGACGACCTGACCCGTCCGAACCCCGACGACCCGACCGGGAAGTCGACCATGCGCCGCATCTCGGACGTGTTCGACGTCTGGTTCGACTCCGGTTCGATGCCCTACGCGCAGGTGCACTACCCGTTCGAGAACCGCGAGTGGTTCGAGGCGCACAACCCGGCCGACTTCATCGTCGAGTACATCGGGCAGACCCGCGGCTGGTTCTACGTCATGCACGTGCTCTCCACCGCGCTGTTCGACCGCCCGGCGTTCCGCAACGTCATCAGCCACGGCATCGTGCTCGGCTCGGACGGCCAGAAGATGTCGAAGAGCCTGCGGAACTACCCGGACGTGTCCGAGGTCTTCGACCGCGACGGCGCTGACGCGATGCGCTGGTTCCTCATGTCGTCGTCCGTGATCCGCGGTGGCAACCTCGTCGTGACCGAGGAGGGCATCCGCCAGGGAGTCCGTGAGTTCCTGCTCCCGCTCTGGTCGACGTACTACTTCTTCACCCTCTACGCCAACGCCTCCGGCGACACCGGCGCTGAGACGTCCGAGGGGTACGGGGCCTCGCGCAGCACGGCGAGCACCGACGTGCTCGACCGGTACCTGCTCGCCAAGACGCGCGTGCTCGTCGAGGACGTCACGACGCACCTCGACGCGCTCGACACCCCGCTCGCGGCCCAGGCCGTCCGCGACTTCGCCGACGTGCTCACGAACTGGTACGTGCGTCGGTCGCGCGACAAGTTCTGGGCCGGCGCACAGTCGAGCCCCGAGGCGCGGGCGGCCTTCGACACGCTGTACACCGTGCTCGAGACGCTCACCCGCGTCGCCGCCCCGCTCGCCCCGCTCGTCACGGAGGAGGTCTGGAAGGGCCTGACCGGCGGCCGGTCCGTGCACCTCGAGGACTTCCCGTCGGCGGACGAGTTCCCCGCGGACGACGCCCTCGTCGTCGCGATGGACCGGGTCCGCGACGTCGCCTCGAAGGGCCTCGCGCTCCGCAAGGCCACCGGCAGGCGCGTCCGGCTCCCGCTCGCCACGCTCACCCTGGTCGTGCCCGACCCGGCGGCGGTCGAGCCCTTCGCGGACATCCTCCGCGACGAGCTCAACGTCAAGCGGGTC
>NZ_BACW01000194.1:0-2333 GCF_000333315.1 Curtobacterium sp. B8 | reverse complement strand
CTCGCGATCGCCGCACTGCCGGCCCTTTCGGGCCGTTGGCGTACGTACGCCACGGGCGGGGTGGTGGCGCCGCTGTCGTTCGTCGTGGTCGCGGCGGCCGTGTACCTCCCCGTCGGCGGGCTCCGAGCGGTGCGCTTCATGCTCGCGTTCCAGGGCGCACACGACCTCCGCGGACACGCCACCGTCTTCCTCGGCCAGCGGGTGCAGCACGCGCCGTGGTGGGCGAACGGCGTCCGCGTGGTCGAGGGCGTCGGCTGGCCGACGGTCGCGGTCCTCGTGGTCGGCGTCGTCGCGGCCCTGGTGGTCCGGCCCGATCGGCTCGTCGCCGTGCTCGGCATCGCGCTCGCCGCACTCGTCGTCTTCTACGCCACGACCGACGTCGCGCTCCCGTACTACTACGACGCCTGGATGCCGTGGACCATCGCGCTCGCCGCGATCGGGTTCGTCCGCGCTGCACGGCTCCGGCCACCCGTGACGGTCGTCGTCGCGGTGCTGCTCGTCGCGGTGACGCTCGTCCCGGCGGCCGTCCTCGTCCGCGCCGTGGCGGAGACCCGGGTGACGGGGTTCGCGCGGCTGGACGCCGTGCTCGCCGACCGGGGCGTGCCGCAGGGGGACCGGATCCTGGTCGCGGGCGCGCCGCGCGGGGCGTTCTCCCCGTGGACGGGGCGGCGTGCGTCGACGCAGGCCGTCGCGCGCGGAGCGTTCGGGGTGCTCGTGGGGGCACCGGACACGCGGTTCCCCACGGCACCGTCGCTCCGGCGGTTGCTGGCCGACGACCCGGGACACTTCACGTCGTTCCGGGTCGACTTCCTGCACGTGTGGGTGGTCCGGGACGGCGAGGCGGTCCGGCGGACCGGGGACGGGTTCGCGCTGGTGCGGACGGGGTGAGGACCGGCGTGTCGTGGTGCCGGCAGCCGCCCGCCGTACGACGGCCAGTGGCGCGCCGGCCGGCCTGGTGGCCGCGATCCGGCAGCCACCCGCCGCCCGACGTCACCCCACGGTCCGCAGCGTCCCGGCGCCGCCCGCCGTCACCCCTCGGTCCGCAGCGTCCCGGCGCCGCCCGACGCCACGTCCTCCACCGTGCCGTCCCGCACGATCGCCGGGACTTCGCCGCTCTTCCGCGCCGCGAGCGACCCGTCGCCGGGGATGCTCAGCGTGAGCACCGCCTCCTCGATGTACTGGCTCTCCTCCAGGGACCGCTCGACGCGCCGCAGCCGGACCGCCACGTGGTCCTCGTCCTCGTTGCCGGTCAGGTCGACCGCCGCCACGAGGAACACCCGCGACGGCCCGACGAACTCCAGGTGGAGGTACGTCACCCGCTCGACCTCGTCACGACGGAGGAGCTCGGAGAGCACGGCGTCCTCGAGCTCCGGCGACGTGGCCTCGCCGACGAGGAACCGGCGGTTGCGCTCGATGAGCACGATCGCCACCACGCCCAGCAGGACCCCGACCGCGATCGACCCGATCGCGTCGAACACGGCGAGGCCGGTCACCTGGTGGAGGAACACGCCGAGGAAGGCGATCACGAGGCCGATCAGCGCCGCGGCGTCCTCGGCGAAGACCGCACGGAGCGTCGGGTTCGAGGACTGCAGGACGTGGCGGAGGACCGGCACACGACGCTTGGTCGCCGCGCCGTGCGCCTGGCGGTACGCCTGCACGAAGCTCGTGCCCTCGAGCACGAACGCGATCCCGAGCACGACGTAGTTGAGGAGGAGGTCCTCCGCGGGGCCGCGCTCGCCGAGCTGGGTGATGCCGTGCCAGATCGACACGACGGCACCGGCGGTGAACAGTCCGAACGCGGCGAACATCGACCAGATGTACGTCTCGCGGCCGTACCCGAGCGGGTGCTTCGTGTCGCGCGGCTTCGCTCCGCGGCGTTCGGCGACGAGCAGGAAGACCTCGTTCCCGGTGTCCGCCCAGGAGTGCGCGGCCTCGGCGGTCATCGACGCCGAGCCCGAGATCAGCGAGGCGACGGTCTTCGCGATCGCGACGAGCAGGTTCGCGGCGAACGCGATGACGACGGTGAGGAGCGACTCGGGGCGCTGCTGCCCGTCGTCGGTGGCGTCGGTGGCGTCCGTGGCGTCCGTGGCGTCCGTGGCGTCGGGAGCATCGCCGGACGTGGCGTCGGAGGAGGGCATCGCTCCAGCATGCTCCCGTGCAGTAAACTCGTCCCGAAGACGTCGAACCGGCCATCACCGGGGAGTCTCCGGAAGAACGCGGCGGTGCCCGAGGGCGCGGTCGTCAGTAGAACCGGGCGGTCCGGGCCGCACCAGCCCCGGGCACGAGCGGTCGGTCGCAGCGTGAGCGGCGTCCGGCAAGCGAGGTGGTACCGC
>NZ_BACW01000195.1:0-3070 GCF_000333315.1 Curtobacterium sp. B8 | reverse complement strand
CCGAGGAACACGGCGTACTGCACGAGCAGCGGACGGTCGAGCCCGTACTCGTGCCGACCTGGGCGACCGCTGCGGCGGACGCCTGCGACCCGGGGCCGCCGAGGATCGCGAGCGCCGGGTCGCCGGGGATCAGCCGGATCGCGACGAACACGATCGTGGCGACGGCCCAGAGCACGCCGATCCCGCCGGCCAGGCGGCCGAGGCCCCACAGCGTCCACCGCGACCATGCGCCGGAGCGCGACGGGCGCGTCGGGGTCATGCCGTGCCTCCAGTCCGGTCGTCGCCCGTCAGGGCGCGTCAGCGGTCGATCCAGGCCGAGCCGAACCAGGGCGTCGAGACGGCCGTGGTCCGGACGCCGTGCACCTTCGTGGACACGAGGAAGTGGTTCTGCTGGTCGTACAGCGGCAGCACCGTCGCGCTCGCGAGGATGTCCTTCTGCGCCTGCTCGTACAGCTCGCCGCGGTCGTGCGTGTCGGCGGTGCGAGCGGCGCGTTCGAGGAGCGAGTCGACCGTCGGGTCGTCGAGCTGGGCGAGGTTCGCGAAGTACCCGGACGGGGCCGGCTTGATGCTCGCGCTGTCGTAGAGGATGCGGAGGACGTCCGCGCCGACCTTCGTGTACGGCGCGCTGACGACGTCGTACTGGTTCGCCGCGAGGGCCGCGTACCAGCTGGACAGGTCCAGCTCCTTGATCTGCACGTCGAAGCCGATCGCCTTCTCGGAGGCCTGGATCTGCTGGAAGAGGCTGCGCTCGGCCGGGATCGACTGGTTCGTCGACACCGGGAACGTCACCGTCAGACGCTTGCCGTCCTTCGTCCGCACACCGTCGGAGCCCTGCTTCCAGCCGGCGTCGTCGAGCAGCTGCTCGGCATTCGACGCGTCGTGGTCGAAGAGCTCGTCGCCGTCGGCTGAGTACGCGAACGGCTCGACGCTCGACAACAGCGAGTACGAGCGCTTCGCCGTGCCGAGGAAGAGGGACGTGATGCCCGGGTCGACGTCGGCGCCGTGGATGAACGCCTCGCGGACCGCTTCGTCCTGGAAGACGCCGTGGCCGGAGTTCAGCTCGAGGCGGTTGGAGGCGCCGGGTCGCGGGGCGTCGAGGTCGCGGATCGACCCGCCGGCCTTCGCGGCTCGGATCTGGTCGGGCTGGGCGTTGTCGACGACGTCGACCTGGCCGGACTGCAGCGCCGCGTAGCGCGACGTCGAGTCGGGGAGGAACCGCCAGGTGATGCCGTCCAAGCGGGGCTTCGTCGTGCTGCCGGCCTGCTTCCCGAGCGGCGTGTAGTCGGCGTTCTTCACGAGCGTGACGCGGTCGCCGTGCTTCCACGCCGTGACCCGGAAGGGTCCGGTGCCGACGGGGGACTCGCAGTTCTGCGCCTGCGAGCGCTCGAGGGCCTTCGGGGACTCCATGCCGACCCACGGCTGCGAGAACGACTCGAGCAGTGCGCTGTCCGGACGGCTCAGCGTCAGCGTCACGGTGTGGTCGTCGGTCGCGGTGGCCTTCGTGATCGACTGCAGGGCGAGGTAGCCCGTGCTCGAAGCGGTCTTCGGGTCCTGCACGTGCTCGATGTTCGCCACGACCGCGGCCGCGTCGAACGGCGTGCCGTCGGTGAACGACACGTCGTCGCGCAGCCGGAAGGTCAGGGTCTTCCCGTCGTCCGACGTCGTCCACGACTGTGCGAGGGCCGGGACGGGCTCGCCGTCCCGCAGCGCGGTGAGCTCCTCGATGTACTGGCTGGACAGCAGTGCCTGCGGGTAGTTGCCGCCGACGTGGGGGTCGAGGCAGGTCGGCTCCGCGTCCCCCGACGCGTAGACGAGGGTGCCGCCGGCGACCGGCGTGCTGCTCGTCGACCCGCCTCCGCCACCGGTGCAGGCCGTGACGGCCAGGAGGATCGTGGCGGCGCCCGCCAGGGAGGTCGCGATCCGCGACCGGTTTTTCTGTACTGAGTCCAACTTCATGGCTCGCCGAGTCTAGCGGTTTACTGGGGACATGGACCTCGTGCGAGCGGACGACGACCGCGCTCGCCGCGGTGGCCGGCCGCGGCGTTCCAGCGCCGAGGTGCTCGCCGACGCCGCTGCCGAGCTCTTCCTCGAGCAGGGCTACGGCCGCACCACGGTCGACCAGATCGCGGCCCGCGCCGGCGTCAGCCGCGCCACCTTCTTCAACTACTTCGCCGCCAAGTCCGACGTGATGTGGCTCGAGCTCGACGCCGCGGTCGCCGCGATCCCCGCGCTCCTCGACGCGTCCACCGAGCCGAGCCCGGTCCGCGCCGTCGAGGAGGCCCTGCTCGCCGCCGCCCGCGAGCACGACCCGGAGCGGGTGCCCTGGGCGGTCGCGCAGGCCGAGGTGATGGGGATCGGCCCGGAACTCGTCGCGAGCGTCGCCGCCCGGGTGATGCAGCAGCACGGCGCGGTCGCCGCGTTCGTGGCCGCTCGGACGGGGGAGCGTCCGGGTGCGCTGTGGCCCCAGACGGTGTCCGGCGCGCTGCTCGGTGCCGCGGCCGCGGCCTTCGGCGTCTGGGTGGCCGACGGCGTGGGGCGCGGTCGGCTGGTCGAGTACGTCGCGGCGGCCCTGACGCCGGTGGCGTCCGGGCTCGAGGCGGCATGAGGAGGTCGGCCGGTCCGACGACAGCGCCGGCCTGAGAGCTTCGGCGGGAAGCGGCGTCCGCATCCCGGGCTGCGCCCGGACCGGCTGCCTACGATCGGTCGCCGTGGACCACGACGTGCCCGGGACCGGAGTCGGCAGGACCCGGCGTGGTCGAGCAGCGCAGGCCGTCGCGCTCGCCGTGGTGGCCGGTGCGGGGCTGTTCGTGGCGTTCTGGCACCTGGGCGCGCAGACCCCGCACGTCGACGAGTTCACGTACGCGGGCGCCGGCTGGCAGTACGTCCACGGGCTCCTGACCGCCAACCTCCAGCACCCGCCGACGGCCAAGGACCTCTACGGGGTCGCGCAGCTCGTCCTCGGCAAGGGAGTGGGGTCGGCGCGGGTCGGGGCCGCCGCAGCCTCCTTCGCCACCGGGGTCGTCCTGTACCTCTGGCTGCGTCGCCCCGTTCGGGCACTGGGGAGCGCTGC
>NZ_BACW01000196.1:0-1919 GCF_000333315.1 Curtobacterium sp. B8 | reverse complement strand
CCGGGCGAGCGGGTCGAAGACACCGAGGGCCTCCTGCCCGACGTACCCGACGCGGGTGCCGCGGAGCCGACGCCAGTCGCGTTCGCGGAAGCCCCTCGCGTCCGTGCCGGCCACCTCGAGCCGGTCGGCGGCGACCTCGGCTCGGTCGGCGGACAGCCCGAGGAGCGCGCGGGCGGTCACGGTCTTGCCCGAGCCCGAGGCGCCCACGAGGGCGACCATCTCGCCGGGGGCGACGTGCAGTCGGACGTCGGACACGAGCCGGACGCCGTCGATCGTCACCGACAGTCCCTCGACGGCCAGGACCGGGCTGCCGTGGGACGTGGTGGCGGCGCTCACCGTGCACCACCGCGTCGTCGGATCGCCCGACCGAGCACCGTGACCGCTGTCGCGAGCACGACGATCGCCAGACCCGGGAACGTGCTCATCCACGGCGCGGTCTGCAGGTACGTGCGGCCGTCCGCGAGCATCGCGCCCCACTCCGGTGCCGGCGGTGGCGTCCCGACGCCGAGGTAGCTCAGCGCGGACGCCCACACGACGGCCTGGCCGACGCCGAGCGTACCGACCGCGACCACGGGCCAGAGCGCGGCGGGCAGGACGTGGCGGACGACGATGCGGGCGGGGGAGCGGCCGAGCAGGACAGCGGTCTCGACGACCTGCGACTCCCGGGCCGTGCGCACGAGGCCCCGCACGATCCGCGCGTAGCCCGGCGCGGTCGCGAACCCCACGGCGAGCACCGCGGGCACCGGACCGGGGCCGGTGACGGCGATGACGACGAGCGCGACGAGCAGGAGCGGCAGCGCGAAGGCGACCTCGGTGACCCGGCCGACGACGGCGTCGAGCACGCGCCCTCCGAGTCCGGCGAGCAGCCCGAGCAGGACACCGGTGGTGGCACCCACGAGGGTCGCCGCGAGCCCGACCACGAGCGACGGGCGCGTCCCCGCCACGACCCGCGCGAGGACGTCGCGGCCGGACTCGTCCGTGCCGAACGGGTGCGCCGCCGACGGCGGGAGGAGCGCTGCTCCCGGGTCCACGGCGAGCGGGTGGGCGCCGCCGAGCAGCGCTGGTGCGACGGCTGCCAGGACGGCGAGCGCGACGACCACGGCCGCGACCAGTCCGGCGGCGCCGAGCGTCCCCCCACGGCGTCGCTCGGCACCCCCGGACGGAGCGCGGGTGGCCGTGGGACCCGTCGCGCCCGTCGTGGGCGTCCCCGCCGGGTCGAGGATCCCGCTCACCGGGACGCCGCCGTCCGCGGACGCCGACGGAGACCGGCCCCGCGGAGACCGGCCCCGCGGAGACCGGCCCCGCGGAGACCGGCCCCGCGGGGACCGGCCCCGCGGAGACCACGCCCCCGCACTCCGGGCCCCCGGGACCCGGGCCGACCCGCGTCCGCCCGGCGGGGTCGCCGGTCCACGGCGCGTTCGGCGAGGTCCGCGACCGCGAGCACGACGACGTACGCGGCGGCGGACACGAGTGCGATCCCGGCGACGAGCGGCATGTCGCGCTGCGTCACCGCCGTGACGAGCGCGCGGCCGATGCCGGGCAGCGCGAACACCGACTCGACGACGACGGCGCCGGACACGAGCGACCCGAAGGCCCAGGCGGAGAGCGCGAGCCCCGGGAGGGCGGCGTGCCGCAGCGAGTGCCTGAGGAACACCCCGGTGCGGTGCTCGCCCCGGCCCCGCGCGGCGAGCGCGAACGCGGACCGCTGCGCGTCGACGATGCCGTCGCGGACCGTCTCGGCGAGGTACCCGGCCACCGGCACGGCCACGGTGACGACGGGGAGCACCCATCCGCGGACGGTCCCGTCGCTCACCGCGGGCGCCCAGCCCAGGGCGGTGGCGAACACGACGATGAGGACGCTGCCGAGCCAGAAGTGCGGCACGACGCTCGCGGTGACGGTGATGGCGCCCGTGAGGCCG
>NZ_BACW01000197.1:0-1383 GCF_000333315.1 Curtobacterium sp. B8 | reverse complement strand
GCGACGCGTCGACACCGCGTCGAACCGGCGCTGCCGCCCATGCTGAGCAGGGTGCGCGTCGCCGTGACGAGCGGACGGACCGCCGCCGTGGCGGCGAGCACCCCTCGGACGTACTCCCGGGCCTCGTCCGGGCCGGGCAGGCCGCCCTCGTACCCGGTCACGCCGCGGACCTCGAGCCCGGCGCTCCGCGCAGCACGCGCGAGCGCGACCCCGTCGGCGGGGGAGCGGACCCCGGTCCGGCCGCCCGGGAAGCCGATCTCGACGAGCACCGGGAGCGGTCCGTGGTCGGCGGCGGCCGCGACGCCGGCGGCGGAGTCGACCTGGAAGAGCACGTCCGCACCGCCGTCCAGCTCGCGTCGGCGGGCGATCCACGCGAGTCCCGCAGGGTCGAGGACCTCGTTCGCGACGAGGATCCGGTGGAACCCGTGGTCCCACGCCGCGACGGCCTGCTGGACCGAGGCGACGGTCACGCCCCACGCGCCGAGGTCGGTCTGACGGCGGGCGAGCGCCGGTGCCATGTGCGTCTTCATGTGCGGCGCGAACAGGAGCCCGTGCCGCTCGACGTAGGCCTGCATCACCGCGGCGTTCGACTCCAGGGCCGACTCGCGGAGCGTCATGACGGGCAGCAGGACGTCGTCGAGCACGTGCTTCGGCAATCGGACCTCCTCGTCGAGTGGTGACACGGCGTCACGCGCTGCCAGGCTCGTCCGCTGGGCGCGGTCCGGACAACACCGTCGCTCCGACCATTGTGCACAGCAGAACGGTGGGTCGCAGCGGGGCGGCTCGGCCCGGGTCCGGAACCCGAGCGGGCATAGCATTCCGTTCGAGATGACGACGACGACACCGACACCGAGCGCCCGGCGGGCAGGCAGCACGGCGGTCGCCGTCCTGGTCGCGGGCACGTTCTTCATGGAGCTGCTCGACGGCACGATCCTCGCGACGGCTGCTCCCGCGATGGGGCGTGACCTCGGCGTCGACTCGGCCGCGGTCGGCGTCGCGATCACCGCCTACCTCGTCACGCTCGCGGTGTTCATCCCGGTGAGCGGCTGGGTGACCGACCGCGTCGGCTCCCGCACCGTCTTCGCGGCGGCGATCGCGCTCTTCACGGTCGCCTCGGCTCTGTGCGCGATGTCCACCGGCCTGGTCGACCTGACGCTGTGGCGGATCCTGCAGGGCCTCGGCGGCGCGATGATGGTGCCCGTCGGTCGGCTCGTCGTGCTGCGGAGCGCCGGCCGTGACCAGCTCGTCACCGCGATCGCGATCCTGACCTGGCCGGCGCTCGCGGCCCCCGATCATCGCCCCGTTCGTCGGCGGGGTGCTCGTGGGACACCCTGACCTGGCACTGGATCTTCCCTCATCAACATCCCGCTCGGGATCGTCGCG
>NZ_BACW01000198.1:0-7000 GCF_000333315.1 Curtobacterium sp. B8 | reverse complement strand
GGGGACCCGCAGCACGGGGCGACCTCGAGAACGCGATCGTGTACTCCGGCCTGCACGCGATCTGGACCTACCGGCTGACCCACCGGCTGTGGCTCGCCCGTGGCCTGCCCGGGGCGCGGTTCGCGGCACGGGTGATCGGGCAGGTCGCGCGCTCGGTCACGGGGATCGAGATCCACCCCGGCGCGCGGATCGGCCGCCGGTTCTTCATCGACCACGGCATGGGCGTCGTGATCGGCGAGACCGCGGTGGTCGGTGACGACGTGGTGGTGTTCCACGGCGTGACCCTCGGCGGGCGCGGCGGCGAGCACGGCCCCGGCGCTCGGCGGCACCCGCGGGTGGGGGACCGCGTGGTGCTCGGTGCGGGGTCGTCCCTGATCGGCGCGATCACGATCGGCGCCGACTCCGTCGTCGGCGCGAACACGGTCGTCACGAAGGACGTGCCGCCGCGGTCGGTGGTCACCGGCGTCGCCGGTACGGCCCGTCCGCGCTCGGGCCACGAGGGCGTCCCGCCGCTCTGACGTCCCGCCGTCCCCTCAGCGACCTCCGGTCGCGGTTCCGGACGGGAGGCACGGCGCGCTCCGTGCGCGCCGGCCCCCTCCGGCGTGTGGTCGGGTCAGCTCTTCTCGCAGGCGATGCCGTCGGCGTCGCGGTCGAGCTTCTTGTTCGCCGCGTAGAGCTTGTCGTCCTTCTTGACGGTGCCCTTGAGCGCTCGGTAGGTCACCTTGCCGCCGGAGATCACCTTGTTCCTGGTGACGGACTTCTTCGCGATGCCGCCGGAGTACACGCGGTGCACGGCGTCGCAGTTCTTGTAGACGGTGGGGGCTGCCTGGGCGGTCGAGGCGCCGCCGACGACGGCGGTGGCAGCGAGGACGACGCTCGCTGCGGCGATGCTGAGGGTTCGGGTGATGTGCACCCGCTCAGCCTAGGCCCACTGCGAGGATCTCTCATGCCCCCGATCGGGGTGCCGGTTCGGGCATGCTGGTGGCATGGACGGAGCTGCCCTGCACGAGATCGCCGCGCAGACCGCGATGGGCCTGCCCGCGGTCCAGGAGACCCAGCCCTTCGGCGAGGGCACGTTCGTCTACAAGGTCGTCGGCAAGATGTTCGTCATGACGTCCGAGCTCCGCGGGGTCCCGATCGTCAACCTCAAGTGCGCTCCACCGCACGGGGCCGCGCTCGTCCGCGACCTGGCGGAGGTGACACCGGGCTGGCACATGGACAAGCGGCACTGGATCACCCTGTCGCCCGGCGACGGCCTCGACGAGACCCTCGTCGAGGACCTCGTGGCGAACGCCTACGACCTGGTCGTCGCGGGGCTGCCCCGTGCGAAGCGGCCGATCGACCCGGTCCGGCGGACGCTGCCGGACTGACCGACCGCCGGGGCCCGCACGGCCCACGGCTCAGCCGCGCGCGAGGGCCTTCCCGAGCAGGACCTGCACCTTCGGCGGCACGGGTCGTCCAGCGTCCACGACCGCCTGCGCGCGCTCGGCCGTGACGCCGGCGAACAGTTCGCCGATCGTCACCCCGTGGGCCGGGCGGTCGATCACCTCGACCGCGTCACCGCTCGCCACCGAGCCGGACTTCACCACCCGCAGGTAGGCACCGGGACGCCCCTCCTCGGTGAACCGTCGGACCCACTTGTCCTCGCGCATCCGACGGGCGAAGGTCCCGCAGGGGATCCGGGGGATCGTGACCTCGAGCACGAGCTCGGCACCGATCCGCCATCGCTCCCCGGTCACAGCCCCGGTGACGTCGATCCCGCTCGTCCGGAGGTTCTCGCCGAACAGCCCCGGCGGCACCTCGCGATCGAGCAGCCCGGCGAAGTGCGTGGCGTCCTCGTCGGCGTAGGCGTACACGGCCTGGTCCTCGCCGCCGTGGTGCTTCCGGTCGGCCTGCACGTCGGCGCGGAGTCCGAGGGGCCGGACCCGCACCGGGCCGTCGACCGGACGCTTGTCGATGGCGGTGACCCCGATCGTGCCGGAGTCGGGCAGGAGCCGCGCCACGCGGCAGACGGCGGTCACGAGGGGCACCGCACCAGCATGCCGCACGGATGCCCTCCGTGCGGAGTCCGGATCCGGGTGTGACGAACCGGCGTCCCGGCCCGTCCCATCGGTGGAGGCCGTCACCGCGGCCGAGGAGGAACGACCATGACCGACACCACGAACGACCGACCCGGCTCGCAGCGCCACCCGGTCCGGCAGCACCTGCTCGCGCAGGCCCGGGTCCGCGCGCTCGCCGCACGACCCGTCGGACCGTTCCGGGTGACCACTGCCCACGCACGCCGCGCGGGTGCACGGTGACCGGTCGTCGCTCCCGTGCTCAGGAAGACCTCACCCGGTCCCGGTAGAAGGAACACGTGCCCCACCAGCTCCTCACCGACCTCGACGACGCCGTCCTCGCCGGCCGGTCGTCGGACGGCGACGTCCGGGCGTTCGAGGTCCTCATCCGCCGGTACACCCCGCTGCTGCGCGCCTACGCGCGCCGGACGCTCGGCTCGACCGACGAGCTCGACGACGTCGTGCAGGAGACCTTCATCACCGCCTGGGACCGGCTCGACCGGCTCGAGGACCAGAGCAAGGTCAAGTCGTGGCTCATGCGCATCCTCAGTCGGAAGTGCATCGACCGCATCCGGGCCCGTCGCTTCCACGACGACGTCACCGAGATCGAGGTCGAGGCCCCGTCCGACGATGCTCCGGAGCGTGTCGCCGAGGCCCGCTCGCGCGAGGAAGCCGTCGAGACCGCGCTCGGCGAACTCCCCGAGGCGCAGCGCCGGTGCTGGGTGATGAAGGAGGTGCTCGAGTACTCCTACGACCAGATCGCCGAGGAGCTCGACCTCCCCGTCTCGACCGTCCGCGGGCTCCTCTCGCGCGCCCGCAAGAACATGATCCGTCTCATGGAGGGATGGCGATGACCGATCCCGAGCACGTCCGGCTCGACTCCCTCGAACCCGACGACCTCGACGGCCACTCGATCGACGAGCTGGCCGACTACCTCGACGCGGGCATGCAGCCCGCGGACCCGTCCATCGACGACTCACCGGCGTGCCAGAACGCGCTCGCGGCGATCGTCCGGCTCCGGCAGTCGTCCCTCGGCTCGCTCGAGGCCGCAGCCGAGCAGGAGGCCCCGGCGGACGAGTCGTGGGTGAGCGGTGTGCTCGCCAACATCTCGCTCGAGGCGCGGGCGGGGCGGGACGTCCCCCTGCGTCCGGCCGCGCCGACCGAACGACCGGTGATGACCGAGGGTGCGATCCGGTCGCTCGTCCGGAGTGCCGGCGACGGCGTGTCCGACGCCCTCATCGCCCGGTGCACGCTCGAGGGTGACGTCACCGAGCTCGGGGCGCCCGTGCGGGTCGTCGTCGAGATCGCCGTCCGCGCCGGAGCGACGATCCGGACCGTGGCGTCGGAGGTCCGGGAGACCGTGGCGGCGGTGCTCGCTGACCAGACCGACCTCGTGGTCGACTCGGTCGACGTCGTCGTGCGCGACCTCGTGCCGCGCACCGACGACGAGCCCGCGGACGACCGTCCCGCTGATGACGGAACCAGCCACGGCAGCGACGACGAGGAGGCAGGCGCATGAGCACCCCGGACGAGACCCTGACCGCCGTCGAGACCGCGGTGCTCGCCGTCCCCGGGGTCGCCGAGCTCTACCGAGCCCGGCCCACCCTCGGCAGCACCGTGTCCGCCGTCAAGAGCCTGGCCGCCCGGACCGCACCGAGCCGGGTCGTCCTGGACGGTGACGTCCTCCGCGTCGTCATCGGCACCGACGGTTCCCGCCCGGCTCCCACCACCGCACACGAGGCCCACGTCGCCGCGCTCGCCGTGGCGACGGAGCACGGACTCGTGCTCAGCCGGGTCGACGTCCGGGTCGCGCGCGTCGGCTGACCGCCCGGCCGGACCCAGCACGGGTCCGGAGCCGTCACCGGCGGTCGGCGACCTCGAGCACGACGACGATCGCGGCCACGAGCACCGCCGTGGCGACGAGCGACACCGCGGGGACGACCACCGAGGCGGCGACGGCGACGGCGGCGGCCAGCACCACGACGACGGCGTTCCAGCCGAGCGACAGCGACGGACGGAGTGCGAGGGCCCAGACCGCGAGGACGAAGAGCGCCACCGGCACCGCGATCGTCGCGGCCACCGTCACGTGCGACAGGTCGGCCTCGCCGGCGTCGGCGCTCACCGCGACCTCGATGCCCGCCGGCAGCGCTCCGGCAGCCGCGAACACGACGTAGTGGCCGTACCCGAACACCAGGGCGCTCGGCAGGGACCGGATGCGGGCGTGCTGCTCGCGTGCGAAGTAGATCCACCAGAGCCCGGCGACGATCACGAGCCCGGCCGCCGCGAGCACGAGGAGCGAGCCGAGGTGGTCGGTGTGCTCGAGGCCGTCGATGACCGCGCTCGCGGATGCCACGAGCCCCTCGCCGAGGACGATGAGCGTGAACAGGGAGTACCGCTCGGCGATGTGCCGCGTGTGCCACGGCGTCGTGCGCGACCCCCGCTCGGCGACGGGCGGCACGAGCACCTCGAGCAGGATCAGTACCGGGATCGCTCCGCGCAGCGCGGCCTCGGGGAGTACGAGTGCGAGCACCCAGAGCGCCTGGACGACGACGATCCCGACGGCGTAGCGGAGCGCGGTGCGGCGGTACCCCGGCGCCGACGCGGCCGCGCGCAGCCACTGCCCGACCAAGGCCAGGCGCATCACGACGTACCCGACGACGACGATCGCGGGGTCGCCGTCGACCATGAGCGGTCGGACCCCGGCGGCGAGGACGAGCACACCGCCCATCTGCACGAACGTGGTGACGCGGTAGAGCCAGTCGTCGGTGTCGAACGACGTGGCGAACCAGGTGAAGTTGATCCACGCCCACCAGATCGCGAAGAAGACGAAGGCGTAGGAGACGATCGCCGAGCTGACGTGCCCCTCGGTCTCGATCTCGTGGAGGTTCGTCGCCGCGAACCCGACCGCGACGACGAAGACGAGGTCGAACAGGAGCTCGAGCGGGCTGGCCGCACGGTGCGCCTCGGCGGGGTCGCGTGGAGCCATGCGGCGCAGTCCGGTTGTGCTCACGGAGCATGCCTACCGCACGCCGGCGGACACCGGGAAGGTCCTCCCGGCCTCCGTCTCGTGCGGATCAGTAGAAGTTCGACGCCTGCGAGTGTGCCCACGCCGCGCACGGGGTGCCGTAGGCGGCGGAGATGTACTGCAGGCCCCAGGTGATCTGCGTGGTCGCGTTGGTCTGCCAGTCGGAGCCGGCCGTCGCCATCTTCGAGCCCGGGAGCGCCTGCGGGATGCCGGTCGCGCCGCCGTTGCTGTTCACGGCGCGGTAGTCCCAGCCGGACTCCTTGGTCCAGAGGTTGTCGAGGCACTGGAACTGGTCCGAGCCCCAGCCGTAGCGGGACGACGCCAGCGCCGACGCCGTGGCCTTCGCGCCCGCGACGGTGTTGCCCTCGGCGAGCTTCCGTGCCTGCTCGGCGGCCTCGGCCGCTGCCTTGGCTGCCGCTGCCTTCGCGGCCGCGGCCTTCGCAGCGGCAGCGCGCTTCGCGTCCGCGTCCGACCGGTCCTGTTCGGCGCTCGCCTCGGCGACCTCCTGGCTGGCGGCGACCGTGGTGGCGATGCGGTTCGTCAGGGCGGCCCCGGACAGCTTCGAGTAGTCGTCGAGTGCCTCGACCCGCTGGCGGAGCGCCGTCGTGTCGGTCTTGCGGTTGGCGTCGTCGAGCACCGTCCGGGCACTCGACAGGGTCGCCTGCGCCTGCGCGCGGTCGAGCGCGGTGCCGTCGAGCGCGGGGGCGCTCGTGGGGGTGGCGCTCGGGACGCCGAGTGCCTCGCCGAGGGCCGGCTGGGAGCCGACCGCGATGCCGCCGACGGCGATGGCCAGGACGGCTGCGCCGGAGGCGACGACGGTCGTCCGGTTGCGCAGGGCTCGTCGGACGCGGCGGGCGGGGGAGTCGAGGGCCTCGCGTCGGGTCGAGGCGGTGGTCGGAGCGGTGGTGCTGGGCAGAGCAGTGGTGCGTCGAGTCATCGGTTCCGGTGGTCGGCCGGCTCGTGTGCGGACCGCGCCCGAGCACGCCGGGGTGGGGGAGGCGTGTCGATCGGGGTGCGGCGTGGCCGTCGTGCGGTCCGCGAGCCGGGGGAGGCCCGGACGGTGGTGTGGGGCCCGTCCGTCCGCCGTCCGGTGACCGTGGGGTGGTCACGCCGAGGCGGAGCGGTCACGATGACGCGTCACGCTGGGCGCAGCGTCCAGGAACACTGGCAGAACCGTCCGTCCACCCTTCGGTAACGGTTCGGTAACGACCCGCGTCGGGGTCAGGAGGTGTGAGGTTCCTGGGCGCGGTCGCCCTGTGCGATCCGTTCGAGCGCGTCGAGGGCCCCGGCGATCGCCGCGACGTCGTCCTCGGGGAGGCCGTGGATGAGTTCGGCCACGATGCCGGTGCGTTGCGACCGTGCAGCCTCGACCGCGGCGACCCCGGCCTCCGTGGCGCTCACCATGAACGCCCGGCCGTCCCTCGGGTCGGCCTCCCGCTCGATGAACCCGCGCTGCTCGAGTTCGGTCAGGATCCGCGTCATGGTGGGCTTCGTCACCACTTCGAGGCGGGAGAGGTCACCCGGACGCAGGGGACCCTCGCGCTCGATCGTGGCGAGCGCCGAGACGATGCCGTAGCCCAGCGAGGCGGAGTCGGTCCGTGCGCGTCGGTTGATGCGTCCGACGGCCGCGGCGAGCCGCGCGGCGATGGCCGTACGGTCGGTCTCGCGAGCGCTCATGGGTGGCCTCCGCTTCGGTGATCAGGGGTCGTGCGTGATGCTACCGCCCGATCGTGGCGGCACCGGTACGGGCGCTTTCTGTCCGACCGTACAGGTGTGCTCAGCGTTTCTCGCCGGGGAGTTGGTGGATCGCCTCGGTCGCGAGCTCCGCGCCGATGTTGTCGCCGGCTTCGGTCGCGGTGCGGAGACGCCGGAAGTCCTCGGTCATGCGCTCCCAGTCGACGAGTTCGTCGAGGTTCGG
>NZ_BACW01000199.1:0-7477 GCF_000333315.1 Curtobacterium sp. B8 | reverse complement strand
GGAGAGGTCGAGCTCNAGCCCGTCCACCGCACGTGCTGCGGGTCGTGCCGGAAGAGCGACGGCCGTCCGGTGGGGACGTCGTGGTCGTCGTCCACCGAGCCGCTGCCGGACTTCAACCAGAACAGGACCATCGCGGTGTCCGCGACGACCTCGCCGCGCACGTCGCCCGTCGAGGCGGACGACCAGAGCGAGAGCAGGTCCGTGCCACGGCGGCGCACGTCGAACGTGAACTCCTCGGCACCCGTGTCGACGTCCGCCCGTCGCAGGTCGGGCAGCCCGAGCAGCTGCTCGGCCGCCTGCGTCGGGTCGCGGGTCGTCGCGGACCACCGGGTGCGCTGCATGGACTGGGACACCCTTGCATCCTGCCGTGGATGGCGTCGTCGCGCTCAGGAAGCGCGCCGTGCGCGGACCGGCGCCCCGCGCCCGTGGCGAGCGCAGTCCGACCGCAGGCCGCACAGCGGACCGCGCCCCGGGCCTCCCGGCCGGACGTCACACGACGCAACGCGCGTGGCGGTCGCCGCTCGGCGCCCGTAGCGTCGCGTCCGTGACGACCGACGACGCTCCCCGGCAGATCCGCTTCAACGCGTTCGACATGAACTGCGTCGCGCACCAGTCCTCCGGGCTGTGGCGCCACCCCCGCGACCGCTCGCGGCACTACAACGACCTGTCGTACTGGACCTCCCTGGCGCAGACGCTCGAGGTCGGTGCCTTCGACGGCATCTTCATCGCCGACGTCCTCGGGACGTACGACGTCTACGGTGGCTCGAACGAGTCGGCGCTCCGGACCGGGTCCCAGGTGCCCGTGAACGACCCGATCCTGCTCGTGTCCGCGATGGCCGCCGTCACGGAGCACCTCGGGTTCGGCATCACCGCCGGCACCGCGTACGAGCACCCGTACCCGTTCGCCCGGCGCATGTCGACGCTCGACCACCTCACCAAGGGGCGCGTCGGCTGGAACGTCGTCACCGGGTACCTGCCGAGCGCCGCGCGCAACATGGGGCAGACGGACCAGCTGTCGCACGACGACCGCTACGACGTCGCCGACGAGTACCTCGAGGTCCTCTACAAGCTCTGGGAGGGCTCCTGGGAGGACGACGCGGTCGTCGAGGACCGCGAGACCGGGGTCTTCACCGACCCGACCAAGGTGCACCCCATCGAGCACCACGGGCGCCACTTCGACGTCCCGGGCATCCACCTGTCCGAGCCGTCCGTGCAGCGCACGCCCGTCATCTACCAGGCCGGGGCATCGCCGCGCGGTGTCCGCTTCGCGGCCGAGAACGCCGAGGCCGTCTTCGTCGGCGCCCCGACCCTGCCGCAGTTGGCAGCGACCGTCACGAAGATCCGGGACGCCCTGGAGGCAGCTGGTCGCGACCGGTACGCCGCTCGCGTCTACTCGCTGCTCACGGTGATCACGGACGCCACCGACGAGGCCGCGCGCGCGAAGTACGAGGACTACCTGTCCTACGCCTCGGAGGAGGGCGCCCTCGTGCTGAACTCCGGGTGGATGGGCGTCGACCTGTCGCAGTGGGACCTCGACGAGCCGCTCGGCGACGTCGAGTCGAACGCGATCCAGTCCGCGGCGGCGAACATCTCCGCGGCCACCGGGTCCGACGGATCGAAGTGGACGATCCGCGACCTCGCCCGGCACACGGCGATCGGCGGCCTCGGGCCGGTCGAGGTCGGTTCGGGTGCGACCATCGCGGACCGCCTCCAGGAGATCCAGGAGCAGACCGACGTCGACGGCTTCAACCTCGCCTACGCCGTGACGCCCGGGACCTGGGAGGACGTCATCGAGTTCGTCGTCCCCGAGCTGCGGGCGCGCGGTGTCTACCCGACGGAGTACACGCCGGGGTCGCTCCGGCACAAGCTGCACGGCCGCGGGGACCGGCTGCCCGGGGAGCACCGCGGTGCCGGCTACCGGATCGGTCAGCAGGCGGTCGTAGGCTGACGGCGTGATCGGATCGTCCTTCGTCGTGCGTGCCGCGTCGGAGGACGAGGCCGCTGCCTGCGTCGACCTCTGGGTCGCCGCGGTCAGCGTGCGGGACGCCGTGCCGGAGTCCGACGCGGTCCGCGCCCGGGCGCTCGCGAAGTTCGCGGAGCCGCGGGTGGCGCTCGTCGTCGCGGCGGAGCCGGGAGGTCCGGGGGATGCGCCGGGCGCCGCTGGGGCCGCGGGGGTCGCGGGGGTCGCGGAGGTCGCGGGCTTCGCCCGCGCGGGGGCCGCGGGCTTCGCCCTCCCGGGGGCCGCGGGGGTCGCGGGCTTCGCCCTCGTGACGGCGCCGGGGACCGGGGGACCGGAGGACCCGGAGGACGCCGCCTACCTGTCGCTGCTGGCGGTCCACCCGCGTGCGCAGGGACACGGCCTCGGACGGGACCTCCTGCGCGCCGCGGTCGACGCCGCAGCACGGTCCGGGCACGCCCGGTGCGTGCTGCACGCACTCGAGGACAATGCCCCGGCGCTCGGCCTCTACCGCAGTGCCGGGTTCCGGCCCTGGGGCGAGCCGTTCGCACACCCGTTGTCCGGCCGGCCGACGCGGGCCTGGGTGACCGTCGGCGACTGACCGGGGCCCGAACGCTGCCCGGTCACCCGGGGATCGGTGCCGCCACGGGCTCCGGGAGCGCATCGGCCGGGGTCGGCCACGGGGCCCACTTCGCCCGCGGCGCCGTGAGGAGGTACGGCTGCGGTGTCGGGTAGCTCACGAGCTCGAGGGTCGAACCCCACGGCGTGCGGGTGTACACGAACCGGTTGCCCTCGCCGGCCTCGACGCCGCGGAGCTCCCGCGGATCGGAGTTCCGCAGGCCCCCGGCCCGCTCGACCTTGTCCAGTGCGGCGTCGAGGTCGTCGACGTACAGCGCGAGGTGCTGCCACCCGAGGTCGGACGGTGCCGCGGCGAACCGCTGGTCCGGGCCGAGGTACTCGAACAGCTCCAGCCCCGGCCCCTCGGGGAGTGCGAGCATCCGGATGGCTCCCTGGGCCATCGTCGACGGGATCCCGAGGTACCGGTGCACTTCCGCGGAGCCGCGGGGCTCCTCGCTGCGGCACCGGACGTCGTAGAGGACGACGGCGTCGAGCGCCGCCGCGAAGAAGGCCGTGGCAGCGTCGATGTCCGGCACCGTGACGCCCACGTGGTCGATCCTGATTCCCCTGCTCATCCTTGGATGCTCTCACCGGGGCCACCGGGTGCCCGGGCGTGCAGGACCCGGTGCGGGATGTGGTGCGGTTTGCCGCACTCGCTGTCGGTCCGCTCAGGTAAGGCTGCCCTCACCACAAAACCCCAGGTCAGGGCAGCCTCACCTTGCTGGCGGACCGTTCCGGACGGTGGCATGCTCATCGCATGTCGACCGCAACCGACCTCGTGCTCCCCGCCACCGATCACGACACGACGAGCGCCGCGAAGCTCAACTGGCTCCGTGCCGGACTCCTCGGCGCGAACGACGGCATCGTGTCGGTCGCCGCGGTCCTCGTCGGGGTCGCCGGGGCGGGCGCGGGGACCGGGCCGGTCATCGCCGCCGGTACCGCCGCCCTCGTCGGGGGTGCGGTCTCGATGGCGCTCGGCGAGTACGTCTCGGTCAGCGGCGCCCGCGACGCCCAGCGCACCGGGCAGGCCGCGCAGCAGGCGCAGCTCGAGGCCGAGTCCGAGGACGCCGACACCATCGCGGCGCACTACCGCGGGCTCGGCGTCGCGCCGGACGTCGCGTCCTCCGTCGCGGCTGAGCTCGTGCGGCCGGAGGTCCGGGCCCGCCGGGCCGAGGCCGCCCTGCGCGACGCCGAGGACGAGGTCGTCAGCCCGTGGCGCGCGGCCTGGGTGTCCGCGGCGACGTTCACCACCGGGGCGGCGCTGCCGTTCCTGGCCATGCTGCTCGCCCCCGAGTCGGTGCGGGTCCTCGTGACGGTCGTCGCCGTGCTCGTGGCGCTCGCGGCCACCGGGGCCACCGGGGCCACGCTCGGCGGTGCACCGCGCGGCCGGGCGACCGTGCGCGTGGTGGTCGGCGGGGCCCTGGCGCTCGCCGCGACCTACGCCGCCGGAGCGATCCTGGGCGCGCACGCGATCTGACGGCGACGGGCCCGCTCGTACCGGCGCGCACCCGACCGGACCACCGCGGTCACTCGTCGGCGCCGGAGACGGCGGCGGCCTCAGCAGCGAGCGCGGTGTTCCGCGCGGTCAGCAGCCGCTGCAGGTAGCGGCCGAGGACGACCACCTCCGCCAGCCGTCCGAGCGGTCCGAACGGCGCGGTGACCACGACGTCGTCGAGCATCCGGGTGCCGGTGCCGGCGCGCTCGAAGCGGTGCTCGTGCCGGAACCGCGCGAACGGCCCACGCACCTGTTCGTCGACGAACCGGTGCGGCGCCTCTCCCCGCCGGCACGGCCGGTCCGCCGCTGGCGCGTCGCACCGGAACCGGCGGCGTGGGCCCAGTGCGGTGATCCGACTCGTCGACCGCCAGACGACCCCGAGGTGGCGCGCGCGGAACGTGACGGTCTCGCCGAGGCCGATCCTGCCGCTCGTCACGCCGCCGACAGCGCGCTCGCCCGTCCCGGCGAGGGAGCGTTCGTGCGCTCCGATGTCGAGCGAGAGCGCGAAGGCCCGCTCCGGCGGGCAGTCGAGGTGGGTGTCGAGCCGGAACCGGACCGTCACGTGGCGGGCAGGTCGTCCGGGGCGGCGTGCCATCCCTGCGGGGCGGCCCGGTCGTCGTCGCGGAGGACCGCGGCGAGCGCCTCGTCGTGCCGGCGCCCGCGGTGGAGCACCCCCGAACGGCGGAGGCCCTCGTACGACATGCCGACGCGTCGGGCGACGGCGAGGGACGCGTGGTTCGTGGCGATCGCGCGCCACTGCACGCGGACGAGGCCGAGGCCGTGCGGCGGGGTGGCGAAGGCCCAGTCGACGATCGCGGAGACCGCCTCGGTGACGTAGCCGTGGCCGCGGGCGTCGGGGTGCGTGGCGTAGCCGACCTCGGCGGCGCCGTCGGCGATCTGGAAGAGCTCGACGGTCCCGAGCAGGCGGGGGTCCTCGCGTCGACGGATCGCCCAGGCGAGGCGGGTCCCGGACTCCCAGCCGGTCCGGCACCGTCCCAGCCACTCGACGGCCTCGGCGTGGCCGTACGGGCCGGGGACGGGCGTGTAGGCGATGACATCCGGGTCGGTCGCGTAGGCGATGACGTCCTCGGCGTCGGACGTCGCCGGGGCGGAGAGCACGAGCCGGTCGGTCGGGAGCGTCACGGGGTCCACGGCCCGAGCCTAGCGACGACGACATCCCGGCACGAGAAGGCCGGGCGGGTACGCTACCGTCGCCGCATGACTGCGTTCCGCGTGATCGACGGCCACAACGACCTGCCCTGGGAACGCCGCGACTCCCACGGCTCCGGGGTGGAGGGCATCGACTCGGAGCAGGGGTCGCTCCACACCGACGTCCCGAAGCTCCGCGCCGGCGGGGTCGTCGGGCAGTTCTGGTCGGTGTTCGTGCCGTGCTCCGACCCGGACCCGGTCCGCACCACGCTGCAGCAGATCGACGTCGCCCTGCGGATCGTCGAGCGGTACCCGGAGACCTTCCGGATCGCCCGCACCGCCGCCGACGTGCGCGCAGCGGTCGACGACGGGCGAATCGCGTCGCTCCTCGGCGCCGAGGGCGGGCACTCGATCGGCGACGACCTCGCCGTCCTGCGCACCTTCGCCCGGCTCGGCGTGCGGTACATGACCCTCACACACAACGACGACACCCCGTGGGCCGACTCCGCGACCGGGTCGCACCCGCACGGCGGCCTCACCGACCGCGGTCGGGAGGTCGTGGCGGAGATGGAACGGATCGGGATGCTGGTGGACCTGTCGCACACGGCCCCGACGACGATGCGGGACACGCTCGACGTCGCGACGCGACCCGTCGTCTTCAGCCACTCGTCGACCACCGCCGTGAACGACCACCCGCGGAACGTGCCGGACGACGTGCTCGAGCGGCTGCCCGGCAACGGCGGCGTCCTGATGATCACCTTCGTGCCGGCGTTCGTGTCGCGGGCGTACGCCGAGTGGGAGGCCGCCGGGTCGGCGGGGGAGGCGCCGCTCGTCACGGTCGCCGAGGTCGCGGACCACGTCGAGCACGCCCGCGAGGTCGCCGGGGTGGCGCACGTCGGGATCGGCGGGGACTACGACGGCACGCCGGTGCTGCCGCCGGACCTGCGGGACGTCTCCCGCTACCCGGTGCTCGCCGCCGAGCTCGCTCGCCGCGGCTGGCAGGACCACGAGCTCGCGGCACTGGCGGGCGGGAACGTGCTGCGGGTGCTCGAGGCGACGGACGACGCGTTCGAGCGGACGCTCGTGCGCTGACCGCCCACCACGGAACGGAGGACGGCCGTGCGCTGCCCGCCCGTCACGGAACGGAGGACGCCCGTGCGCTGGCCGCGCATCACGGAACGGAGGACGCCCGGCCCCGTGCGTCACGGAACGGAGGACGCCCGGCCCCGCTCGGTAGGATCGCAGCGCACCCGCAGCGACCCGCGCCTCCAGTGCAGGCGGCGCGACCTGACCCGAAGGAACGGACCAGATGAGCGGCACCATCCACGACAACATCTCCCAGGCGTTCGGGAACACCCCGCTCGTCCGGCTGAACCGACTCCCGCGCGAGGGCAGCGCCGAGATCCTCGCGAAGCTCGAGTTCTACAACCCCGGCGCCAGCGTCAAGGACCGCCTCGGCGTCGCGATCGTCGACGCGGCCGAGGAGTCCGGCGAGCTCCAGGCCGGCGGGACCATCGTCGAGGGCTCGTCCGGCAACACCGGCATCGCGCTCGCCCTGGTCGGCGCGGCCCGCGGCTACCGGGTCGTCATCACGATGCCCGAGACGATGAGCGTCGAGCGGCGTGCGCTGATCCGCGCCTACGGTGCCGAGGTCGTCCTGACCCCGGGCCCCGAGGGCATGAAGGGTGCGGTGTCCCGGGCCGAGCAGATCGTCGCGGAGACCCCGGGTGCGATCCTCGCGCACCAGTTCGAGACCCCCGCGAACGCTGCGATCCACCGGAAGACCACCGCCGAGGAGATCCTGCGCGACACCGAGGGCCACGTCGACGTGTTCATCGCGGGCGTCGGCACCGGCGGCACGATCACCGGCGTCGGCCAGGTGCTCAAGGAGCGCGTGCCCGGCGTGCAGGTCATCGCCGTCGAGCCGAAGGACTCGCCGCTGCTCACCGAGGGCAAGGCCGGGCCGCACAAGATCCAGGGCATCGGCGCGAACTTCGTGCCCGAGGTCCTCGACCAGAGCGTCATCGACGAGGTCTTCGACGTCGAGCTCGAGGACGCGCTGCGCGTGGCCCGCGACCTCGGGACGCAGGAGGGCATCCTGTCGGGCATCTCCTCCGGCGCGATCATCCACGCCGCGATCGAGGTCGCCGCACGCCCGGAGAACGCCGGCAAGCGCATCGTCGCGATCGTCTGCGACACCGGTGAGCGCTACCTGTCGACCGTGCTCTTCGAGGGACTCACTGCGTGAGCCCAGCTCC
>NZ_BACW01000200.1:0-2592 GCF_000333315.1 Curtobacterium sp. B8 | reverse complement strand
CTCGTCACGGGCCACCCGCCCGACACCCCGACGCGCTACCGTTCGCCCATGACCGTGTCGCCCACCGCCGTGCCACCGCAGCGCACCGACCGCCGCGCGCTCGTCTCGTGGGCGCTCTGGGACTGGGGGTCCGCGGCGTTCAACGCCGTCGTCACCACCTTCGTATTCAGCACCTACCTGGCGAGCCGCGCGTTCGTCGACCCGGCCCTCGTCGCCGATACCTCGGCGGCGGGCAGGGCCGTCGTCGAACGGGGGCTCGCGCACAACGCCGCCATCGTCTCCACGACGCTCGCCATCGCGGGGGTCGTCGTCGCCCTCGTCGCGCCCGCGGTCGGGCGACTCGCGGACAGCACCGGCCACCGTCGCCGATCCGTGCTGATCGCCACGATCGGCATCGCCCTGTCGATCGGCGGCATGGTGTTCGTGGCGCCGAGCCAGCCCTACCTGTACCTCGGTGCAGCCCTGCTCGGAATCGGCACCGTCGCGTACGAGATCGCGAGCGTGGGCTACAACGCGATGCTCGGCCAGGTCGCCCCGGGGGACCGCACCGGCCGGGTGTCGGCCATCGGCTGGGCGGCCGGCTACTTCGGCGGCATCGTGCTGCTCGTCGTGCTGCTCGTGCTCTGCATCCAGGACTTCGGCGGCGGTGACGTCGCCGGACTCCTGCGCCTCCCGGCGACGGTGGCGACCGGGCAGTGGGACGTCCGCGTCGCGATCGGCATCGCCGCGGTCTGGCTCGCCGTGAGCTCGGTGCCGCTGTTCCTCGTCGTGCCCGAGGCCGCCGCGGACCGGTCGCGCGGCGGCGGCGTGCTCTCGGCGTACCGTGACCTCGGCCGCGACGTCGCACGCCTGTGGCGGGAGCGGCGCGACGTGCTCGGGTTCCTCGTCGCGAGCGCGGTGTTCCGCGACGGGGTCGGTGCCGTATTCACCTTCGGCGGCATCATCGCCGCGCAGGTCTTCGGGTTCTCCGCGTCGCAGGTGATCCTGTTCGCCATCGCCGCGAACGTCGTCGCCGGCGTCGCGACCTACGCCTCCGGGTGGCTGGACGACCGGTTCGGGTCGCGTGCGCTCATCATGGTCTCGCTCGTCGGACTGGCGCTCTGCGGCCTCGGGGTGCTCGCCGCGGGGACGTCGGCCGCGCTGTTCTGGGTGCTCGGACTGACCCTCGCACTCTTCGTCGGGCCGGTGCAGGCGTCGTCGCGGGCCTACCTCGCGCGGCTCGCGACGCCCGGCCGGGAGGGCGAGCTCTTCGGCCTGTACGCCACCACCGGCCGCGCAGCGACGTTCCTCGCGCCGACGCTGTTCTCGCTGGCCGTGACGATCGGCGGCTCGACGCGGTACGGGATCCTCGGGATCGTGGTGGTGCTCGTGGCGGGGCTCGTGTGCATGGCGTTCGTGCGGACCTCGGCGGACCGGGCGCCGGGGGTGGCCGATCGGGGCGAGCGCCGGGGGTCGGACCGGGCGTAGCCGGTCGGACCGGGCGGAGGTGGTCGTTCGTTCCGCCACACCTCGCCCGATCCCGCCTCCCATCGTGTCCGTGACGGGAGGGACCGCGCACCGGACCCGCACCGCCCGGGCACCGCTCAGCCCCGGTTGCGCCAGGATGGGACCATGACCGACCAGCGCATCGCCGTCGTCGTCCTCGCCGCAGGCCAGGGCACGCGCATGAAGTCCGCCACGCCCAAGGTGCTGCACCGCCTCGCCGGGCTGCCGCTCATCGCGCACGTGCTCCGGACCGCGTCGTCGCTCGAGCCCGCNCACGTCGCCGTCGTCGTGCGACACGAGCGGGACCGCGTCGCAGCCGAGGTCGTCGAGCGTGCGCCCGACGCCCTCGTGGTCGACCAGGACGAGGTCCCCGGCACCGGCCGTGCGGTCGAGGTCGCGGTGCGGGCGCTCCCCGCGGACTTCGACGGTGCCGTCGTGGTGTTGTCGGGCGACGTCCCGCTGCTCGACGTGGTGTCGCTCCGTGCGCTCGTGGACGCGCACGTGGGCGGCGGCAACGGCGCCACCTTCGTGAGCGCGATCGCCCCCGACCCGACGGGGCTCGGCCGCATCGTCCGTGACGAGGCCGGTGCGTTCGTCGGGGTCGTCGAGCACAAGGACGCGACGCCCGAGCAGCTGACGATCACCGAGGCGAACGCGGGCATCTACGCCTTCGACGTCACGCACCTCCGCGCCGTCCTGCCGTCGCTCACCACGGCGAACGCGCAGGGCGAGAAGTACATCACCGACGCACCGGCGCTGATCGGCGAGCGGGGCGGGCGCATCGACGTCGTCACGCTCACCGACCCGTGGCTCGTCGCCGGGATCAACGACCGTGCGCAGCTGTCCGACGCCGCCCGCGAGCTCAACGCCCGGATCGTCCGCCGGCACCAGGTCGCCGGCGTCACCGTGCAGGACCCGGCGACGACGTGGATCGACCTCGACGTGACCATCGAGCCCGACGCCGAGGTCCTGCCCGGCACGCAACTCGTCGGCGCGACCGCCATCGCCGCGGGAGCCGTCGTCGGACCGGACACCACCCTCCGCGACACCGAGGTCGGTGCGGGCGCGACCGTGAACCGTGTCGACGCGACGCTTGCCGTGATCGGG
>NZ_BACW01000201.1:0-2242 GCF_000333315.1 Curtobacterium sp. B8 | reverse complement strand
CGCCGCAGCCGTGGTCGAGATCGACGCCGTGACGGTCGCCCTCGTCGGCCTCGACGGCTCCGTCCGGCACCGCCGCGCCGAACCCCAGGCAGCACCGCCGACCGCCGCCGAGGCCGTCGTCACCGTCGCCCGGCTCCTCGACGAGCTGGTGGCGCACGCGAGCAGCACGACCGGGCCCGTCCGCGTCGTCGGGATCGGCGTCGCGGTCCCCGGCACCGTCCGCGCCGAGGACGGCACGGTCCAGTACGCGCCGCACCTCGGCTGGCACGACGAGCCCGTCGCCGAGCCCCTCGCGGACCGCACGGGGCTCCCCGTCGCGGCGGCGAACGACGCGGACCTCGGCGCCTGGGCGGAACGACTCGCGGGCAGCGGCCGGGGCGTCGACGACGTCGTCTACCTCAACGGTGGCGCGAGCGGCATCGGCGGCGGGGTCATCACCGCCGGTCGACCGCTCATCGGCGCCGACGGCTACGCCGGCGAGCTCGGGCACACCTTCGTCGCCGCGAACGGCATCCGCTGCCACTGCGGAGCCGTCGGGTGCCTCGAGACCGAGGCGTCCCGCGAGGCCCTCACCTCCGTCGCGGGCACGCCGCCGGACGACCTCCGCGCCCTGGCCGCCGCGCTCGCCGAGGAGCGACCCGACCTCGAGTCGGTCGTGGACCGGCAGGTGTCGGCACTCGTGACCGCGCTCCGCAACGCCATCCACACCGTCAACCCCGAGGTCGTCGTGCTCGGCGGGTTCCTCGGGGTGCTGCTCGAGCACGTCGGCGACCGTATCCTCGACGACGTCCGCGCCCAGTCGATGCCGGGGACCGCGGACCGACTCCGCATCGTGCCCGCGGCCCTCGGCGACGACGTCCTGACGCGGGGCGCGGCCGAGGTCGGCTTCCGCGAGCTGCTGCGCGACCCTGCCGCGCACGCCGACGCCGCCCGGCCCGCCGCCCGGCCCGCCGCCGCGCACGCCGCCGCCGCCGTGCAGCCCGCGGCCGGGCGCACCCGCGCACCCTCCTCCCCGAACGCACCAGGAACCGACCGCGACGCCGCGGCCGAGGAAGCGAGAACCCCATGACCACCGAGACCGCCGACCACCAGCGCACGAGCGTGCTCCTCGGCACCCAGGACCTCACGGTCGAGGACCGCCCCGTGCCGACGCCCGACCCCGGCGACGTCCTCGTCCGGGTCGCGGCCGTCGGTGTCTGCGGGTCCGACGTGCACTACTACCGGCACGGCCGCATCGGTGACTTCGTCGTCGAGGAGCCCCTCGTCCTCGGCCACGAGCTCTCCGGCACGGTCGTCGCCGTCGGCGCGGGCGTCGACGAGTCCCGGGTGGGAGAGCGGGTCGCCGTCGAGCCGCAGCGCCCCTGTCACCGGTGCGCGCAGTGCCTCGCCGGGCGGTACAATCTCTGCCCGCACATGCGCTTCTACGCGACGCCGCCGATCGACGGCGCCTTCACCGAGTACGTGACCATCGAGTCCGAGTTCGCGCACACCCTGCCCGACACCGTCTCGTTCGAGGCCGGCGCGCTCCTGGAGCCCCTGTCGGTCGGCATCGCGGCCGTGCGCAAGGCGGGCATCGTCCCGGGCTCCTCGGTCCTCATCGCCGGTGCGGGGCCGATCGGTGTGATCTGCGCGCAGGCCGCCCGGGCGTTCGGTGCGAGCCGGATCGTCGTGAGCGACCTCGTCGCCGAGCGACGCGAGCGGGCCCTGTCGTTCGGCGCCACCGAGGTCGTCGACCCCACCGTCGTGGACGTCACCTCGGACATCGTGCCGGTGGACGCGTTCATCGACGCGAGCGGGGCACCCCGTGCGGTCTCGGACGGCATCAAGACGGTCGGTCCCGCGGGCGCCGCGGTCCTCGTCGGCCTCGGCAACTCCGAGATGACGCTCCCGGTCGAGCACATCCAGAACCTCGAGGTCACCGTGACCGGCATCTTCCGCTACACGAACACGTGGCCGGTCGCGATCGGCCTGGTCGCGTCCGGGCAGGTGGACCTCGACTCGCTCGTCACCGGGCGCTACGGCCTCGACGAGGTCCGCGAGGCCCTGGAGTCCGACACCGACCCGGCGTCGCTGAAGTCCGTCGTCTACCCCGGTGGTGCACCCGCCTGAGCAGCGCCGCGCGACCCGCTGACGGACTGGGCCCACGCCGCCGGTTCCGGCGTGACGCGTCAGCGGCAGGCCGGCCGTGCCGGTGGGGGGAGGCACTGTGCGTGCCCGCTCCGTGCCTCCAGTCCGTCGTCTG
>NZ_BACW01000202.1:0-265 GCF_000333315.1 Curtobacterium sp. B8 | reverse complement strand
GACCGCGACCGCGTCCCGACCTCCCTCGGGTCCCCGGTCCGGGTGCAGGCTGCGTCCGAGGACGCCGTCGGTGCCACGTGGGTCAGTGACGCGGACGTGGCCTCGGTCGGGCAGACGGACACCGGTCCGGAGGTCGTCCGGACCACGATCGGCGGTCGGCCGACGACCCTGCCGAAGCCGGAGGGCCGTGCGACGACGATCGTCGGGGGGAGCGGCGGATCGCTGCTGCTGCGGATGTCGGATGCGCAGGTCCTGCAGTCCACGG